>MEKR01000170.1:0-438 GCA_001767035.1 Acidobacteria bacterium RIFCSPLOWO2_02_FULL_61_28 | reverse complement strand
AATGGTTGGCAAGCCTAAGCGAAGAGGAATTCCAGAAATTCTTCCGCCGCAGCCCGGTCAAGCGCGCCCGCTATCGGGGTCTGCTCCGCAACGTCGCCGTGGCGATGGGCAACTCCGGCCTGCCCAAATTCCGGCCTGTCTTGGAAAAGCTCGCGCAACATCCCGACCCGGTCGTCCAGGAACACGCCCGCTGGGCGCTGGGTCAATTGGCCGAAGATGCGCAAGCTTCCCTAGATGGAAGTACCGACCTTGGTTGAGGATTTGATGGCGTGCCAGATGATTACCAATCCGACCGCTGACGCGATAAGCAGCGTGAGAATATTGATCGCGCCATAGTGGCTCGGGGCCAGCATCCCGAACAGCATGGGGCCGGAGAGATAAGTATTGGTCCGGGAAGCCAGATAAGCGCGCCGGCGCATCCCCGGAAGCTCTTCGGCG
>MEKR01000169.1:3074-19122 GCA_001767035.1 Acidobacteria bacterium RIFCSPLOWO2_02_FULL_61_28 | reverse complement strand
CACCGCGCCGCCTCGGCGTGATTCACGGCCACGGCCTGACCGTCGTAGTACATTTTCGCCAGCATCATCTGGGCCGGGAGATAGCCGCGCTCGGCGGACTGGCGATAAAAGCGCAAGGCTTCCCGCTGGTTCTGCTCCACGCCCCGGCCCTGCGCGAAGGCCACGGCCAAGTTATACTCGGCTTCGGCATGACCTTGCATGGCCGCCATCTTGTACCACTTGAGCGCTTCCTCGTAGTTCCTGGGAACGCCGCGCCCTTCGTAGTACAGGACGCCCAGATTGACCTGCGCGCTGGTGTTGCCGTCCTCGGCCAGCGGACGCCACTTTTCCATGGCGGTCTTGTAATCCTCTTTCACGTAAGCCTCCATGCCCGCCTGAAAGTCTTCTTCCTGAGGAACCCGATAGGTACACGAGGCCGCTGCTAAGGCCAGGGAAAGGCAAGTGGCGAGTGACCAGTAACGAGTGACGAGTCTTTCAGGAATGCTCACGTTTCCCTGCTTCCGAGCGAACCGAGAATTCGGCGAATCAAGTATGCTTGTCTGAAGATCACCGATAGCTGGATCGGCCGTTGTGAGGGATGCCCTGTGATCTTCATGTAAAGTAGACCGGATCAAATAGGCTCCAGATATTCTTTGAGCGTCGCTGGCAGAGTGGGGGCACTCAGATCAGGCCATACGGCCTCCTTTACAAAATAATAGAGCAATAGACCCCCGAGAACAAAAACCAGAATACACAATGCAATACCGACGATTC
Organism: Acidobacteria bacterium RIFCSPLOWO2_02_FULL_61_28; assembly: GCA_001767035.1. Lineage (GTDB taxonomy): Bacteria > Acidobacteriota > Terriglobia > 2-12-FULL-54-10 > 2-12-FULL-54-10 > 2-02-FULL-61-28. The sequence continues at coordinate 18,369 of MEKR01000169.1, read as the reverse complement.
CAACGATTCTTAGTGATTGAGCTCCAAGAAGGACAGTGACAATAGGCACTAGCAGCAGAGGGGTAGCAAAGTCACTTAGCACGTTGAGGTGTCCTCGGGTTCTTGGAGACTCACAATATTTGATTGGTTTACTGTTCTTTATCGTTCCCTTTAGATCTACTGGGTTTGACAATCGCCTTTCAGTATGAGTTACCAACAGGATGGCACCGTCTCCTTTATCCATAAACTCAAAACCTATTTCTACCTTATTCGGAGTTGCCGGGTCTGCCGACCTTCGGAAACAAATCGATTCGCGCGTGGTTTTGAGAATTGTTGCGTCAAGAATTACGCAATCGTCCGATACGACAAACCGCAAATGGTCAGTTTTGGCAATATCTCCTTCCGTGATTGTTTTCGGGCCGTCATTCCAAATGACGACCTTGGTCAGTGTGACGCAGGGGATTTTCGCATCATTAAATAGCACCACAAGACCTGGTATCTTAGTTTCATAATCGGAAACAAAGCTGGTACTTTTCATGCTGAATACAAGTTCCTTGTAGCGCCTGCTCCTTCGAAAGAAAATAACGGCAAAGATTGCGCCCAATATGCCTGCTGCCAGGCTGAGGAGAGATACGACAGGATGTTGGGCAGCCTTAATTATCGAATCTATAACTGATTCCAACACGGGAAGAATCCTGTTCGTTATTCGTCTTGGATATTATAGAGCACGTAGACTCGTCGTACAGGTCATTCATGGTGCTCACGCGCCAGCTAAGTACAACCTCACAGCTCCGAATCCAGGCCCGTAATGCGAATCCCGCTATGCTGCACGCGATAGCGGCGGTTGACGGAGATGAGCAGCGCCGTCAACGCTTCGGTGACGCGCGCCATTTCGAGCGGCCCGGCATCCACCGGCCGCAAGCCGGGAATCAAGTTCACCAAGGGGAAGAGCGTTTGTTTGGCCGGCTCGTCATCGCCGCAGATCAGCACGTCGCAATCGAGCGGCGCCGCGAGGTCCTGCAAGAGTTCAGCGGAGAGGTTATGGAACGCGGCCAGAACCGGAATATTTGCTGGAACCAGCTCGCGGGCCTGCTCGGCCGCCGAGCCTTGCCAGACGCCGAGCACTCGCGTCGGCCGCCCTCCGACCGCCACCGCCAGCGGCACAGTTGTGTCCACCAGCATGGCGTCCTGGAGAGAGCCGCGAATGCTCTTGAGGATTCCGGCCTGCGCGGGAAACGGAACAGCGAGCACGACCACCGGAGCCTCGGCGGCGGCGCGCACGTTCTCGAAGCCTGCGATTTGAACGTTCGGGGCCAGGCCCGGCAGCACTGCGGAATGGAGCAGGTTTCTCGCCCGTTCCGCCGCGTCCTGGGCTTTCTTCTCATCGCGCGAGCCGATCACCACCGGCACCCCCGCGCGCGCCCAGCGCACCACCAGCCCGAAGCCCAGGTCTCCGGTCCCGCCAATGACCGCGATCTTTCTTTCATCCATGCCAAAGCCTCAAGAATACAGTGATAAGTGAAGAGTGACGAGTGATGAGCAGGAAGCAATAAGCAATTGCATAACCTGTTCGAGTGTGTTGTCAGGGCACGACTTCAGTCGTGCCGCAAGTGGTCTAGCAATGTAACTTCCTTGCGGCTTTAGCCGCTGAGGGACAACCCTCAGGGGCTGAAGCCCACGAGGAGAACCGTCGGTTCGGCATGGCTAAAGCCATGCCCTGACGGTCCTTCGCCCAAGGTTATGCAACCGCTTCTAGTCCGCTGTTCTGCCGAATGCTTCTTCTCGTCACTGGTCACTTATCACTCGTCACTTCTTTTTGCCCGCTTGCTAACGCGCGCGGCTCGGATTACGGTCGCGGCTCTGTAAACAGGGCCTTTGGGAGCATCGCATGGACCCCTTTGGTGCCGTCCACGAGTTGCGTTACATGCAGGTGGACCGCCAGGGAACACAGCATATAGGCCTCGTCGCGCGACAAGCCTTTCTCCGCCGTCAGGAAGGCGATCATCTCCCGCGTGGCGAGGCGGGCGGCCTCGTCCAAATCTGGATGCAGACCCATGGCGATGAAATGCGTCGGCGTCTCCGCCCTCGGCCACAAGAGGTTTCGCCCCTTGCGGACAAAAATCTGGAGCGTCCCGCGCAGCGATGTTTCGAGAGCCGTCAGGCTGACCTCCCCGTCCCCTTGCAGCGCGTGCCCATCCCCCACCGAGAGCAATGCGCCGGGAACATGCACCGGCAGGTACACGATGGAACCCGCGACCAGCTCCCGGTTGTCGAGATTTCCGGTATGTACCCCCGGCGGCCCGCTCGAAATTCGCCGCATCAACGGAGGAGGCGCAACGCCCATGGACCCATAAAAGGGAGCCAGCCGCAGGGTCACGCCCGGGCGGAACTCGGCTGTCCCGGCCGGCACGTTGAATCGGATCAGTTTGTATCGGGCATACGGAAATTCATCCGGCAGCGTGCCCCGCTCGGGCTGGAATCCCGTGACGCCAAAATTGTGAAGATATTCGAACCCAACAACTCGCACCTCCAGAACATCGCCCGGCTCCGCCCCTTCGATGAAGATCGGGCCGGTCAGCGGGTGCGCTCCGGGGCCCCGTTCGGTAACGGATGTCTCGATTTCCTTCAAGGAAGCCGGGATTTCGGATTCGGAAGCGCCCGCCAATCGGACCCGTTCCAAACCGCCCGCCAGCATCGTTTCCACTCTCACCGTTTCCCCGGACTGGATCGTCAAAACCGGCTTCAAGCGAGCGTCATAGTAACCCCAATGAACGTTCGCAGGAATCAGTTTCAGCTCGCGCACCTGCGACGAGAGCGGAAGGGCGAATGTCAGGATCACACTGCTTACGGCCAGGGGGATGACCCGATTCATATTCGAAGCTCCTTGTCCGTGGACTCTCGGTGACTGCTTCCGAATGCCGTATAGCTTCTCAATTCGAGGATGGGTCTGATTTTCCCCAGCCCAGGCATTCAGGCCTGGGTGAGCGATCATAACTGATTCTCTTTCAGCCCCGTTCACGGGGCTTCCGCCCTTTCGTATGGCCCTGCTCGCTGGCCGTCACCCCCCTAAAGGGGGCTGCTGGTTTCGGTGGCACGCAAACCCAGGCGCAAACGCCTGGGCAAGAGAAAAGGTCGCGGTTCGACCTGGCTCACTGCCCTGAGCGACAGTCGAATGGGCGAACATACGTCACAACAAACTGAGACACTACTCAATTCCCGGCGACTTACCTCGCCTGATATTCACCAACCCGCCTCAAGACGCGATAGGTCGTGCTGCGCTCGACCGGGGCGCGGCCTTCCGAGAGGATGAACGCCTGCAACTCTTCCGGCGTCGCCGCGGTGGCGGCCACTTCGCCCGAGGCGCTCGAAATGTGCTCTTCCATCAGCGTGCCGCCGCAGTCATTCGCTCCGGCCCGGAGGCACAGCCGCGAGACCTCCCATCCAAGCTTCACCCAGGAAATCTGGAGGTTGGGGATGGAGTTGTTGAGGACGATCCGGGCGAGCGCGTGCACGGCCACGTCCTCCTCGACGGTGCTGCCCGGACGCGCCAAGCCCGTGCGGTAGAGCGCCGTTTTCTCATGGATGAACCCGAGCGGCACGAACTCGGTGAACCCGCCGGTCTGCTGCTGGATCGAGCGAAGCAACAACAGATGGTTCACCCAATCGCGGGGCTGCTCGACGTGCCCGTACATCATGGTGGAGGTGGTCGGGATGCCGAGCTCGTGGGCCGTCGTGATGACCTCGATCCATTGCGCTCGGCTGAGCTTCTTGCGCGAGATGACGGCGCGCACCCGGTCGTCCAAAATTTCCGCCGCCGTTCCCGGCAGGCTGCCGAGACCTGCGTTGCGCAGCATCCCCAAATAGTCGCGCAGAGCAAGGCCGGTCCGCTCGACTCCGTAAACGACCTCCATCGGCGAGAAGGCGTGGATGTGGATCGCGGGCACGCGGAGCTTGATGGCTTCGAGAAGCCAGCGGTAGTAGAAGCCGTCGAGGTCCGGCGGCAACCCTCCCTGGACGCAGACTTCCGTCGCGCCCATCCTCCAGGCTTCTTCCGCTCGGTCGGCAACGGTCTCCAACGAATGTGAAAAGGCGTTGGGCGAGTGGGCGCTCTGGCCGAAGCAGCAGAACGTGCAGCCGATAATGCAGATGTTGGTGAAATTGATATTGCGGTTCACGACGTAAGTCACGTCGTCGCCGACCGTCTCGCGGCGCAAGCGGTCCGCTACGGCGATGACTGCCGCCAGGTCCGTGCCCCGAGCCTCGGCCACCGCCACGGCTTGCCCCGAGTCCAGGTCCTTCCCTTCGAGTGCAGCATCGAGCGCCGCCCGCAGCGGAGAGGATAGGTCCGGCGCCAAATCCTCATACGCAGCTCCGTTGAACTTCAGCGACACATTCCGTTTAATGGCCATCGCCCAATCACCCTCTTTCTGCCACGCGCTCCGGTTCAGCAATTCGGGAGGCCGGCACGGGATAGCCCGCAGCGTCGCTGCGCTCGCGGAGCCGCTTCCAAACGCGGGGCGAAAAAAACTCCGGACGTCTCACAAACTCCGGATAGACCGCAAATCGCTCCCGCAGATCGAGGCCCTTGCTTCGCGCCACGGAGGCGAGCCGCTCGACGTTCGGCCAAGGCGCTTCCGGGTTGATGAAATCGAGGGTCAGCGGGGAAACGCCGCCCCAGTCATTGATGCCGCAGTCGAGCAGCAACTCCAGGTGGCCGGGACTCAGATTCGGCGGAGCTTGCAGATTCATCTCCCCGCCCACAATCAGCCGCGCGATCGCAACCGTCCGGGCAAACGCTCGCGGCGCGGGAGCCGGCCAGTCGTGCATGGGGATTCCGGGCTTGGGCAGAAAATTCTGCACGATCACTTCCTGGATGTGCCCGTAGCGGAGATGCAATTCCCGGATGGCAAGCAGCGAGTCAACGATGTCCTCGGCCGTTTCTCCGATCCCCACCAGAATCCCCGTCGTAAACGGAATCTTCAGTTCCCCGGCTTCCTGGATGGTCCGCAAACGCCGCTGCGGCCATTTATCTACGGCATCTTCGTGAGCGGCTCCGGCGGCAAAGAGCGCGGTCGCAGTGCTCTCGAGCATCAGGCCCAGGCTGACGTTTGACTCCCGCAGCCGCGACAGGTCGCTGCGGGCCATGAGGCCGGGGTTGGCGTGCGGGAAGAGTGAAGTTTCCTCATGCAGCAGATCGCTGATCGAGGCCACGTAGTCGAGCGTGCGGCCGAAACCCCGCTGCCGCAGCCATTCCCGCGCTTCTGGGAAGACGGCTTCCGGGCGGTCGCCGAGACTGAGCAGGGCCTCTTTGCAGCCCAGGGCTTCGCCGGAGCGAGCGACCGAGAGAACCTCCTCCGGCTCCATCCAATGCGCGCCCGGCTCGGCGGGGTCGCGGCGAAACGTGCAATAACGGCAGCGGTCGCGGCAGAGATTAGTCAGCGGCAAAAAGACTTTCGGCGAGTAGGTGATCGTGGAGCCTCTCCCCCGGCTGCGAAGCTCCTGCGCGGCTTCTGCCAGCGCTTCGAGCTCGACATCGGGCGAAGTGTATAAATACAGGGCTTGGGCGCGGTCGAGCGGCTCGCCGGAAACCACCCGTTCAAGCGCCCGTTCCAGCGTCCTTTCTGGAACTCGTTCGAGAAGTGAATTTGTGTTTCCAACTATTGCCATGCCGCCACCTTGCTCCGCGCGCCGGCCCACTGCTGGAGCAGCGCCCAGGTTCGCCCCTTCCGCTCCATCGAGAGAAACGCTTCGACATCTTCCAGCGTGTCAATGTCGGCCAGCAAGCCCGGCGAGCGATGCACGAGCCAGTCCAGGCCGTTCCGCTCCGCTTCCTCGATGTGGAGGCGGCAACTGCCCGGCCCAAAGCGCGGCGCGATGGCATCCGGCGGCGTCCGCAGTAGGGCGTTGGTCCCGCTCCCGTCGGCCGAGGGAACGATCACTACGGAATACCGGCGCGCGAGTTCGAGCAGCGCCAGCAGTTCCTCCGCGGTCATCGCCGGCGTGTCAATCGGAACGGAGAGGAGCGAGGTCACCCCAAGACCCATCGCCCAGTGCGTGGCCCGGCGGACCGAATCGCTGTGCGTGCTCGATGCTTTCTCTTCCAGGCACGCCACGCCTTCCGCGCGGCAGCGTGCAATTACATATGGCTCCGCCGAAACCACCAGCAGCCGCTCCAGGGCTTGCCCTCGGAAGCCTTGGCGTAGGAGGGCCTGCTGCCGCCCGACGGCCTCGCGCAGGACCTCCCAGGCATCGTCAAACATCGCACGCGCGAGCAATGCCCGTTCCGGCGGGGAGAGAAATCCCGCCAGGCGACGCTTGGCGCGGTCGAATTCCTTCACAGGAAGCAATACGGCAGCCATCGTGCCTTTCTCGCTTGCGCCCCCAACGCCCGGAGCGCGGCGCGCGCTTCCGTCGTCAGAATCCGCTTGAATCAGCCTGCCTTGAGAAAGTAGTCTGGGGGATCGAATCTTGTCAAGGAAAATGCAGGAATGATGCCAACCGAGTCCGCCCCACACCGCCGCGAGATTCCCGACAAGCTGGTGATTCACGCCCTCGCGGGTCTTCCGGAGATTTCCGCCGGAGCGCCGCTGGCGGAGTTGTTGTGCGAAGCGGTCGCGCGCAGCGGCATGAAGTTTGAGGCCGGCGACGTGCTGGTCGTGGCGCAAAAAGTGGTGTCCAAGGCGGAAGGGTGTCTGGTGGAACTGCGCTCGGTCGAACCGACTCCCTTTGCCCGCTCCGTCGCGCAGACGCTCAAGAAAGACCCCCAGCACGTCGAGGTCATTCTGCGGGAGAGTAAGCGCATCGTGCGCATGGACGCGGGACTGATCGTGGTCGAAACCCGGCACGGGTTCGTTTGCGCCAATGCCGGCGTGGACACGTCGAATGTCCCGGCGGGCTGGGTCTCGCTCCTGCCGCGCGATCCCGACGCCTCCGCGCGGCGGCTCCAGGAAGAGATCACGCGCCGCAGCGGAGCCGCCATCGCCGTCATCGTCTCGGACACCTTTGGCCGGCCCTGGCGCGAGGGCTTGACCAACGTCGCCATCGGCGTTGCCGGGTTCGAGCCTGCGATTGATTACCGCGGCCAGGCGGACGGCCACGGCAACCTGCTCGCCGCGACCGTCATCGCCGCAGCCGACGAGCTGGCCGCCGCCGCCGAACTCGTAATGGGAAAAGTTTCCCGCCGCCCAGCGGCGATCATTCGCCACTTCCTCTGGGAACCGGCTCCCGGCAAAGCGACCGACTTGATTCGCACCCGCGAAAAGGATTTGTTCCGGTAGGAAAAAATGATCGTCGTTTTAGCTGGAGGCGTCGGGGCCGCGAAGTTCCTGGAAGGGCTGGCGGCCGTCCTGCCTCCCGAGCAAATCACCGTGATCGCCAACACCGGCGATGACGCGGAATTCTACGACCTCCACGTCTCTCCGGACATGGATACGGTGCTGTACACGCTGGCCGGCATTGTAGACCGCGAGCGCGGCTGGGGCATCGCGGGCGATACGTTTCACTGCTTGCGCGCGCTCGAACGCCTCGGGCAGGAGACGTGGTTCCAGCTCGGCGACCGCGACCTGGCCACGCACCTGACCCGCACCACGCGGCTTCGCCAGGGAGCCACCCTTTCGGAGGCGACGGAGGAATTGCGGCAGGCGCTCGGCGTAGCGTGCCGAATCTTACCCATGTCGGACGGCCGCGCCCAGACTCGCTTGCGAACCACCGCCGGCATTGTCGCGTTTCAGGAATACTTCGTGAAGCTGCGCCAGGAGCCGGAAGTTCTGGAGGCTGACTTCTCCGAAGCCGCCGCATCTCAGCCTGCGTCCGGCGTGCTGAAGGCGATCGCCGATGCAGACGGAATCATCGTCGCCCCGAGCAACCCGATCCTCAGCATCGGTCCCATCCTGGCTGTACCGGGGATTCGGGAAGCCCTGCGCAACACAGCAGCGCCCATCGCCGCCATCAGCCCGATTGTCGGTGGCCGCGCGCTCAAAGGTCCTGCGGACCGCATCCTGAAGTCGCTCGGCCTGGGCGCTTCGGCGGCGGCGGTGGCCGAGCTTTTTCGCGACTTCGTGGATATTTTTGTTCTGGACCTCGAGGACGCTTCCTTGCGGGACGAAGTGGAGGGCAAGGGAATGAAAGCCGTCATCACCCAGACGGTGATGAGCACGCCCGAAGTCCGGCAGGAGCTGGCGCGGAAAGTGCTCGAAGGGTTGGCAAGAAAGTAGCGCGAGCGTCCTCGCTGGCCCGGAGTGCCCCGGCGCGACGGCGGCGCTACGATCTTGGAACATATTTTTTCGGTAACCCGGTGAAGCTCTCCCCCACGGACCGGAAAAAGTTGTAGTAAACCAGATGCCGGAGAGCCGCCACTCCGTCCTTCCAATTGATTTTCTTTCCTTGCGAGCGCGTCCGCGGATGGTATGAGATCGGACATTCACAAAACCGGGAAGCCGTCTTTCCCACGTACGCCGTCAGCTCAATCTCAATCCCGAAACGCTCCGAGGTCAGGCTCATGCTTTTCAATAGATCGGCCCGAAAAATCTTGTAACAAGTCTCGACATCCGTCAGATGAAGACCGGAAAACAGGTTGCTCAGCCAGGTCAGCAGGCGATTGGCAAAGTAGCTGCTGGTTCGCGGCGCGGGATGGAGGCTTTGCAGGAAGCGGCTGCCGTACACCACATCCGCGCGGTCTTCGAGCAGCGGCTTCAACAGGGCAGGCACCTCGCTGGGATCGTACTCGAAGTCGGCATCCTGGATCATGATGAATTCCCCCGTGGCCTCCCGGATGCCGCGCCTAACCGCTGCTCCTTTCCCCTGGTTGGGTTGCTGCCGGAGGACCCGAATCGAAAACCGTTTGGACAGTTGTTCGAGAATCGAATAACTGTCGTCCTTCGACCCGTCATCCACGAAAATGAATTCCCGCTCAATAGGGCAAGGCGCGGCGATCAGGCCCTCCATGAAGGAAGCCAGGTGAGCTGCCTCGTTATAAACCGGAATGATCAGGGAGAGTTTTGCCACAGCCGCAATTGTCTCACAGGGACCGCAGCCAGGCGCGGGCTTCCTGGAGCGCCTGGCGGACGGCGCGAGGAGCCGTCCCGCCGGGCACGGCGCGGCGGGCGATCCCCGTTTCCGGAGAGAGCAGCGGCAAGCACTTCCGGTCGAATACGGGCGAGTACCGCTGCAAGTCTTCGAGAGTGCAATCCTGCGGCTGCTTCCCTGCCCGCAACGACTCGCGCACGAGCCGGCCGACGATTTCATGGCCCTGGTGGAAGGGAACGCCCTTCTCCGCCAGGAACTCGGCCAGGTCCGTCGCGCAGAGCCAGCCTACGCTGGCCGCTTTCGCCATCTCTTCCGGGTGGAGGGTCGTGGTCTCGACAACCTGCGCCGCCAATTCGAGCGCCGGGCCTAACTGCTCTGCCGCGTCAAACACCGGCTCCTTGTCCTCCTGAAGATCGCGGTTGTAAGTGAGCGGCAGGCCCTTCACAGTAGTTGCCAGGGCCACCAGGTGGCCGAGCACGCGGCCCGTCTTGCCGCGGATCAGTTCGAGCGAATCGGGATTCTTCTTCTGCGGCATCAAGCTGCTGCCGGTCGAGACCTCCTCGGCCAGCTCCAGGAACCCGAATTCCTCGGAGGAATACAGAATCCAGTCCTCGGCCAGCCGGCTCAGGTGGAGAAAGCAGACGGTAGCAGCAAAAAGAAATTCCAGGGCGAAGTCGCGGTCGCTGACGGCGTCGAGGCTGTTGCGAGAAATGCAGGCGAACCCAAGCTCATTGGCCAGCTTGCGACGATCCACATTAAAGCCGCTTCCCGCCAGCGCGCCGCTCCCCAGCGGCATCACATCGGCGCTTTGGAAACAAGTCTCCAATCGCTCGTGGTCGCGCCGGAACATCTCCAGATAAGCAAGCAGGTAGTGGGACCACAGCACGGGCTGCGCGCGCCGCAGGTGGGTATAGCCGGGCAGGAGGGCCGAAGAATCCTTCTCCGCTTTCGCAACCAGCGCCGTCAGCAGGCGTTTGAGATTTTCTTGCGTAGCCCGGATCGTGCCCTTGAGCCAAATCCGAAAATCGAGCGCGACCTGCTCGTTGCGGCTCCGGCCCGTGTGGAGTTTGTCGGCCAGTTCACCGACGCGCTCGCGAAGCTTCCCGAGCACAAAGGTGTGGATGTCCTCTTCTTCCGCTCCGGCAAAGGCACCCGCTCCCGCCTTGGTGATTTCCGCAGAAAGACCTGCCAAGGCCCGGACGGCCCGGGCGGTCTCGCGGCGCGTCAGGATGCGGGCGCGTTCGAGGGCGCGGGCGTAGGCTTTGGTTCCCTCGATGTCGGCCTGCGCCAGGCGGTAATCAAACGAAAGCGACTGGGAAAAGGCTTCGAGAGACTTGGCGGGCGGCTTTTCAAACCGTCCGCCCCAGAGCTTGTAGGGAGTCTTGGGGGATTTTCTCATGGAAGAGTGTGACGAGTGATCAGTGATGAGAATTCTTCACCAGCCCCGGAGGGGCGTTATAGTCTAGCCCACGGCGTGAGCCGTGGGTAGCAACCGAAAGATCGAGGCCAGCCCCGGAGGGGCGACAGAAATCCTGGTTAGACGAGCCGTTCCGCTGCTTTCTTTCGCCCCTGCCGGGGCTTGCTGCCAACGCCTCGCTTCCCAGGGCTGACGCCCTGGGCTAGAATCTTCCGCGCCTCCGGCGCTCTGATCCTAGTGAGAAGTGGGGGGGCAGCGACCAGTCCTTCAGCCCCTGCGGTTTGCTTGAAACTGGCCACTCGTCACTTTTTTCCCGGCGCGGGCATTCGCGATTCGACCGCTGCGCGCACCAGGACGGGCAGGCCAATGATGTTGATGAAGCCCTCGGCGTCCTTCTGGTTGTAGGAGGCCCCCATCGTGAAGCTGGCGATGTCTTCGGAATAAAGCGAATAGGGGGAGCTGCGTCCGGCCACTTCGACGTTGCCGCGGTAGAGCCGCAGGCGGACCTCGCCGGTCACCGTCCGCTGCGTTTGCTCGATAAAGGCGTCGAGCGCCTCCCGCAGCGGCGTGAACCAGTAGCCGTTGTAGACCAGCCGGGCGTAGTCCACCGCCACGTGCTGCTTGTAATGGCTGGTCTCGCGGTCGAGACACAAGGCTTCCAGTTCCCTGTGCGCCAGCACGATCAGCGTCCCGCCCGGCGTCTCGTACGCGCCGCGGGACTTCATCCCCACAAAGCGGTTCTCGACCAGGTCGGTCCGGCCGATGGCGTGCTCGCCGCCAATCTTATTCAGGGTCTCGACAATCTCGACCGGACCCAGACGCTTGCCGTTGACCGAAACCGGCACGCCCCGCTCGAAGCCGATTTGCACCTCCGCGCCCGATTCCGGGGCTTCCTTGGGGCTGCGCGTCAGTTGCCAGACATCGTCCGGGACCGCGCCGGCCGGGTCTTCGAGCGCGCCCCCCTCATGGCTCAGGTGCCAGATGTTTTGGTCGCGGCTGTAGATTTTCGTAAGGCTCGCCGCAATCGGCACGTTGTGCTCGCGCGCATAAGCGACGGCGTCCTCGCGGGAACGGATCGTCCATTCGCGCCACGGCACGATCACCGTCAGGTGCGGGGCAAAGGCTTTATAGGTCAGCTCGAAGCGGACCTGATCGTTTCCCTTCCCGGTGCAGCCGTGGGACAACCCGTCAGCGCCCTCCCGGAGGGCGACTTCCACTTGCGCCCGCGCCAGCAGCGGACGGGCAATCGAGGTGCCGAGCAGGTACTTGTGTTCATAGACCGCCCCCGAGCGGACCAGCCGCCACAGGAACTCGGTGACGAATTCCTCCCGCAGGTCCTCGACCAAGACCTTCGAGGCGCCGGTGGCCTTGGCCTTTTCCGCGACGGCCTTCATGTCGTCGCCCTGGCCGATGTCGCCGACCATGGCGATTACTTCGCAGCCGTAGTTTTCCTTGAGCCAGGGGATGATGATCGAAGTGTCGAGGCCCCCGGAATAGGCCAGAACCACTTTCGCCGGTTTCGAATTCGTTAATCGCATTGTTCAGGTCCCTCTTGCCGATCCCATGCACCTCATCTCTTACTACGGAAGCTTCGCGTTATTCGTTCGGCCGCCAGAGCGAATGGCCTTACGCTTCTCTTCGTTGATTTCCTCAAGCAATCCTGCTTTCACCAATCGCTCCGCAATCGGCAAAATCTCCCACACTGGCTTGCCGATGATGTTGCTGATGTCAACCAGGTCATTGGTCCCGTCCGCATAGGCGAGGAAATTCATCATCGTTTCCACCGAAGCGCTGGATGTTTTGCCGCTCAAACTAGGATACAGCCCTCGCTTTCCGAGCTGCGGTTCGCCATAGCAGGTCACCCGGCAGGTTCGGTTATTCTCGATGACCGAAATACATTCCCGGACCATTTCGTAGCCACCACGCAAGCCTGCCGGGGTCACCAGATCCAGGTTGTCCAGAGATGTGTGATACTCCGGATAGGTGCCATACTTGCTGCGGCACAATGTAACCACTGGAAGATCCACGCCCGGGCTGCAATATTGGCGTTCATCGCTGCCGCGCTCCAGAAACGAATATCTTTTGAAATCTGGAGCCCGCCATCTCAGCACATTGGATGCGATTTTATCCGCCAGTGTATCGCCGTACCGAGACGCCACATAAGAATAGGCACGCTCATCTCCAAGACAGGAGAGGTTGAAGCCCACCACTACTTTCTCTCTCAGGTGAAACAGATGCCTGCTGAGATACGTAATTGCACCGATGGTCTCCGGAATAAATATGATACGGTAGGTGTACCGGCGGGGCTGGGACAAGAGCCACTTCGCAAGGAATGACAATATCACCGGACCGGAGAGTTCATTGTTTGCCATGGATGGATGGCAAATGTAGGTGGACAGGAACACCTCCCGGTCTTCCCGACCTGGGACAATGCATTCCCCATACGTGAGATGGCCGTCCTTCAGGTCGCTGTCAATAAAAACACGATATTGCCCTTCGCGGAGCCGGACCCTTTCGTGGTGCGCGATACAAAAGCCCCATCGTTCTTGGTAATACGATGTGATATAGGGGATGGCATCTGGCTGGTCTTCCAGGCTGTAAAGATGCTTCTGCAGTTCGGAAAGGGACACCCAACAAGCAACGGGGACCGAATACCCTACAACATGCAGATTGTTGCTTCTGAAATCAATAATGCGGTTGCCGTGTTCATCTTCCACGAAGGCATCCCGAATGTTCCATTCTTTGGGAACGGTCCAATCAAGAACCTGGGTGCCGCTTGGCACATCGTGTATCTGCAGAGGAATGTGCTCACGAAGAATGTTCAGCGTCTGTCGCACCCCGTTTCCAGTAAGGCTCCGGCAAATAGGAAACAGCCGGACCGCTAACCTATGGAGCATCTCGCCGATGTCAAGAGCTGCATCGGCCCCGGTGGTCTCCGAGAGATGAACTTCTCCCATCCGTTTATTTCCCCTTTTTGACTGCTTCTACCACAAATGCCGAGCAGAGGAAGTAACCCCGCCAGTGGGAAGGTTCATGTTCCAGGCGGACCGCTTCTTTCCGGAACAGCTCTGGCAGCTGTTCCTCCAGGTAGGGCATGGCTGGGTGGTAGTGATACCACAGGAGTTGGATATCTTCAAAATCATGCTTCTCGAATAATTCCACGACTTCAAATGGGTTGTGGAACTTAGAGAGAATGGCATCATAACCTGGCGCATCCGATCCCGGGATGGTATTAAGGCGCGGGGGTATGTCGATGCGTAAGCGGGACTCCAGGTCTTTCGCAACCATGGCCCTTACTTCGAGGCTTACGTCCCGGAGGAGATCGTTGAGAATAAAGTCCACGGTGTAGCGATTGAAGGTAAACAGCGAAAACAGTTTGTTTCTGAACTCGATGAACACGCTGCCGCCCGGTCGGATCATGGTAGACATGTTTTTGATGACCATGTCGTCATTTTCTACGTGTGGCATGACGCCCATTGCCATCAAGCCGTCAAATAATCCACCCTTCAGTGCCTGGACGTAGGTGTTCGGATCCTGGACATCTCCCCAGAAAATATGGTCCGGGTTCATATTGTTTTCTTGCATGGTTCGCTTCGACTTCTTCACCATTTCCTGAGAGATGTCGAACCCCCAGACATCAATACCAGTTTTTCCCAGAGTGGCGAGAGGCGTGCCTTCACCGACGCCAACTTCTATGATACGTTTGACCCCTTTTGTAATGAAGGAATTGAGGAGCAACTGGAGGCGGAAGTAGTTGGCCGGATAGCCACGGGAAGTGTCGTACAGCTTTTCCCTCTGGTATTGCTCGTGGTAATGATTCGCTACCGCGTCGTAGTAGCTACTCACCGATATCTCGGGATTAGCATTGGACATGGTTTCACACCTTTCATATTGATACGGAGCCAATCAACAAGCCGGCTACTTCTTCGCGGCTTTGCCCCTGTCTTGGGCCAGCAACATCCAGAGCAGGGCTTTCTGGGCGTGGAGGCGGTTTTCGGCCTGGTCAAAGACCACCGAGCGCGGGGATTCAATCACGGCGTCGGCGACCTCCTCGCCGCGATGCGCCGGGAGACAGTGCATGAAAACCGCGTCGGGACGGGCCTTCCCAAACAGCTTTTCCGTAACCTGGTAGGGGCGAAACCGCTTGCGGCGGACTTGCGCCTCGTGCTCGGAGCCCATGCTCGTCCAGACATCCGTATAAACGGCGTGAGCACCGGCGACCGCCTCTTCCGGGTCGTTGAGAACGCGGACGGTCGCTCCTGACGGACGCGCCAGGTCGGTGGCCAAAGCCACAATCTCCGGGTCCGGCTCGTACGAGGGAGGCGTGGCGACCGCCACGTGAAGCCCCAGCTTCGCTCCCGTCAGCAGGAGCGAATGGGCGACGTTGTTGCCGTCTCCGACGAAGGCAAGCTTCAACCCTTTCAGGCGGCCGAAGACGCTTTGGAGCGTCAGCACGTCGGCCAGCGCCTGGCAGGGGTGTGCCCGGTCCGAAAGCGCGTTAATGACCGGGACGTCCGCCCAGCGCGCCAGCTCTTCCACGGTCGAGTGGCGGAAGGTCCGGGCGGCGATGCCGTCCACCCAGCGCTCGAGATTCCGAGCCACGTCCGCGATCGGTTCCCGCTGCCCGAGCGGCTCGCCCCGGCAGTCCAGGAAGATCGAGTCCCCGCCCAGGGTCTTCATCGCCACTTCAAACGTGACGCGGGTGCGCAGGCTCGGCTTCTCAAACACCAAGGCCAGGACACGGCCTTCCAGGGCCTTCCGGTACCGGGCCGGGAACCGGCGCATCTTCTCCGCCAGACGGAGCACCGCCACCGTCTCGGACCGGCTCAGGTCGGTGTCGAAAACCAAGTCGGAACAAGGAACCGGGACGCGGGA
>MEKR01000169.1:0-3066 GCA_001767035.1 Acidobacteria bacterium RIFCSPLOWO2_02_FULL_61_28 | reverse complement strand
AGCCGGCTCACGAGGGCCTCCCCCGATGCGCGAAT
The DNA here is from genome assembly GCA_001767035.1 of Acidobacteria bacterium RIFCSPLOWO2_02_FULL_61_28. Classification (GTDB taxonomy): domain Bacteria; phylum Acidobacteriota; class Terriglobia; order 2-12-FULL-54-10; family 2-12-FULL-54-10; genus 2-02-FULL-61-28. The sequence continues at coordinate 3,031 of MEKR01000169.1, read as the reverse complement.
GTATAATTATTCATACGAATGAATATTTACACATCCGCGCACACCTGTCAACCGTTATCTTGAAAGACGACCGAAGGGAGGCTTCCCCCGTGAGTTCGCCCGCCCCAGCCCGGCCCGCGCCCATGCACCCGTTCGTTCTACTTCTTCTTGCCGGGCACGATGGAGTCCTTGGCTGCCTTGGCAACCCGGAACTTCACCACGGTCTTGGCCGGAATCTTGATCGCCTCGCCGGTCGCCGGGTTGCGGCCGATGCGAGCTTTCCGATTCGCCTTGACCAGCCGCCCGATCCCCGGCAGGACAAAGACCCCGTTCTTCTTGGTCTCCCCCAGGGCAACCTTCGCCAGCTCATCCAAGAACGAGCGCGCCACTTTGTTGTTCGTTTCACACTTATCGGCCAAATGTCGAACCAATTGCGTTTGAGTCATTCTTCCCGCTGCCATAGTCCTCCTTCAGAAGAAAATCGGCATAGTATACAACGCCTGCCGAGTGAAATTCCGTTGATTTTTAATTATTTCCATTTTTTCTTTCCCAGCCTGTTCCCGGGGCCGCTCTGCGCCGGGTCCTGCTAGCCCAGCTCGACCACGCGCACAAACCGCAATGCAGAGGCCCGTCCCAGTTGCTTCACGACCGCCGGGGGGACCTTCCCATCCACCTGGACCACCGCGACCGCTTCCACCGGCCCTTTCGCGCTCCGGCCCCGGCTGGGACGCTCGCGCCCCAGCGAGAAGTTGGCAATGTTGATCCCGTGGCGGCCCAGGATGGTGCCGATCTTCCCCACGACGCCGGGCACGTCGAGATTCTTGAGCACCACCAGATTGCCTTCGAGCGGCGACTCGACGCTGATATTGTCCAGGGCCAGCAAGCGCGGTTCGTTGCCGTGCAGGACCGTTCCCTCCGCCGCCGCCTCGTGCCCGTTCGACCGCACCGTGACGCGGATCGAGTCGGTAAACTGGGTCCGCTGGCTGCGCGATTCTTCAATCCGGATTCCGCGCTCTTCGGCAATGGCGACCGCATTCACGATGTTGGCCTTCTCGGCCAGGACAACATTCAACAAGCCCTTCAGCACAGAGTTCCGCACGAGATTCGTATTCATCTGCGCCAGCTTGCCCGAGTAGCGGATCAGCACGCCCGCGGGGCCTCCGGGAGCAATCTGCGCCAGGAACAGCCCCAGCCGCTCCGCCAAGTCGAGATAGGGCCGCAGGCTGCGGTACTCCTCGACCGAAACCGAGGGCACGTTCACGGCGTTCTGGATGACGGAATGCTTCAGATAATCGCGCACCTGCTCGGCGATCCGGACTCCGACGATCTCCTGCGCTTCGGCGGTAGAGCCGGCGATATGGGGGGTCAGGACCACCTGGGGGAGCGAGACCAGCGGGGAGTTGCGGGGCGGCTCCTGCGTAAACACGTCGAGAGCCGCGCCGGCCACGTGACCGCTGCGAATGGCTTCGGCCAGGGCTTCTTCATCTACCAGCTCGCCGCGGGCGCAGTTGACGATGCGCACCCCTTTCTTGGCGCGGCGCAGTAAGTCCCGCCCGACGATGCCCTGTGTCTCCGGCGTCAGCGGAAGGTGCAGGCTGATGTAGTCGGCCTGCGCCAGCAAGTCGTCGAGCGCCACCAGCGAAACACTCAAGTCACTCGCGACGAAGGGAGGGACGTAGGGGTCGTAGGCCAGGATCTCGAGATCGAGGGCGCGAGCGCGTTTGACGACCTCGACGCCGATCCGCCCCAGACCCAGGATACCCAGTGTTTTCCCGCGCAGCTCCTGTCCTTCAAACAGCTTCTTCTCCCAGCGCCCCGCGTGCATGGACTCATTGGCCTGGGGCACCGACCGCGCCATGGCCAGCATCAAGGCCAGGGTGTGCTCGGCCACGCTGACAGAGTTCCCGCCCGGCGTGTTCATCACCAGCACGCCTTTCTTGGTGGCGGCCTCGATGTCCACGTTGTCCACGCCGATTCCGGCGCGCCCGATCACCTGCAAGCGTGGAGCGCAATCGAGCAACTGTGCGTCCGCCTGGACCGCGCTCCGAATGATCAACGCCGTGGCGTCGCGCAATTCCGGCAGGAGTTTGTCCCGGCCCGGCTCCGACTCGACCACGTGCCATTTCGGCTCGGCCTTCAGCAGCTCGACGCCCTTGCGGGAAATCTTTTCTCCGATGACGATCTTCATCCGATCTCGTCCTTCCCCTTCCACCTCCCCGGCCCGGCGAACGGGGGGGGAACCGCACAGCCAATGGAGGAAAACACATGATATTAGGGCAGCCGCGCCGCAATGTCAAAATGTAAAACGCACTGCATAACCTGCTCACAGCGGTTTCCCCCTGCGGGCGGCCCGGAGCATTCGTTGGCCTCGGAAGGAAGAACCCTTATAATGAGCCGACTATTGGGTTGGAGAGCGACGCAGGGAGAGGACAGATGTTTTTCCGGCAGATTCCAGCGAATGGCGACCGCAACTTCGCCTACTTGATCGGCGACGAGGACGCCCGCGAAGCGGCTATTGTGGACGCCTCCTACGCTCCGGAGCAGGTATGGGCTGGGGCGCAAGCCCGGGGACTGAACGCCCGCTACGTGATCAGCACGCATTCGCACACGGATCACATCGTCGGCAACGACTACCTGCTGGAGCGGACCCAGGCCGTCGAAGTAATGCACGAAAGCGCGCCGCGCGCCTGCCGTGTGCGGGTCAAGGACAACGAGGAATTGTCGCTCGGAAATTTGCGCTTGCGGTTTCTCCACACGCCTGGGCATGTCCCCGATCACGTCTGCGTGCTGGTCGAGGGGAAGCTGCTGACCGGCGACCTTCTTTTTGTCGGCAAGATCGGCGGCACCGGACCTCATTTCCCCGGCAGCGATCCGCGCCAGCAATGGGAGAGCCTGCAACGGCTCGCGCGGCTCGATCCGGCCACCGAAGTCTGGCCGGGCCACGATTACGGCGTTGCGCCTTCCTCGACCCTCGGCCGCGAGATCGCCACCAACCCGTTCTTGCTCTGCAAGACGTACGAGGACTTCCTCTACCTGAAGGACCATTGGGCGG
>MEKR01000168.1 GCA_001767035.1 Acidobacteria bacterium RIFCSPLOWO2_02_FULL_61_28 | reverse complement strand
CACGATCGTCTGTGCCGAAAACACCGCCGGCCTGAAATCGCTTTCGGAATGAAACTGTAGGGGGAACCTCTTAATGGCGGAACAGAAAAACTCGAAGTAAGCCTCAAGAATAAGGGTTCTGCGCCTTGTGGGGTTATTAAATGAATGCCCTCTGCCATAGCCGTCTCCCCGGAGAGTCTAGCTGTTGTTCCTCCGCGTGCCCCGTGATCGGCAAGGCAACTCTGACTTCGACTCCGTTGCCAGCCTGCTAACAGGCCGGCAGTCAATTTAGCGGAGACGTACGTCCAGCCGTCTCCCCTGCAACATCCCCGTCTTTCCCTCGCCGGCGCCGTTTTCACCTTCTGTTACCGGCGACCTTCCCAGAGCACAGTAGCTTGAAGCGAGATGGGACACAATAATGCAAATGCATCATTTTCCCCTTGGGAGGGTTGAGAATCGCTGATGCTGAGTTCAGGCTCTGAATCGCCGGATTGGAGTAAAGGAAGGATTGAGGCGGGACGATTCCACAACCTGGAACAACTGCCAACGCGACGCCAGGGCGACAGCCTCCAGGCGGCTGTGGGCGCCTAATTTTTGCAGGATGTTTTGGATATGATTCCTGACAGTGATGGGGCTAATGAACAGAAGTTCGGCGGTAGTCTCCGTGCTGAAACCTTGGGCCAGATGGAGCAGGACCATACGTTCGCGTCTGGTCAACGAAGGCGGGCTGAGCGCTTCCTCCGCGAGCTGCGCGATCACGCCGCGGTCCGGCTCTTCCTCCGCTGTCGAAACCGGGAATTTCACGGATGCGGTGGAAAACGAATGAGGCTCCCCATTTTGCCGAAATATATGTACCAGGGAGGAAAGCTCCCGCCGCGGAGAGAGCACCGCCAAGGTGCTGACATCAATCCAGATTTCTCGACCATCGCGGGTCGAGGCGCACACATTTTTGTGAGGGGGCCATTGCTGCTTGCTGGCCAACTGGAAGTCACTGCACCATTGGCTACAGACCAGAATGCCTGAATTGTCCCGGGCACGGATAATCTCATGGCAATACTTTCCCAGGACGTCTTCCGCCCGATACCCAAGCAACGCTTCCGCCGCTTGATTCCACAGGATGATGCGATGCCGCGAGTCAATTACAAAAACGCCATCGCCGGTATGCGAAAGCTGTTCTAACAGATCCACCGCTTGTCCCCGCCGGTTGCTGCGCATCAACACTCCCCCAGCCGTCAATCTTTGCCCATTCTACCTTATGCTGGGCAGAATTTCCAAAGAGGTAGATGACTAGACCCGTCCCCCAGGTGGTGTAGATCAACTCCTGACTGCTATCTGCTGATTATAAAGGGGTAACGGCACTTTGTGTAGATACGCCATCAGCGCAGCCGTTTTAGGTACTGTCCTGCATTTGTCTTGTCTGATGGTCGCCTCGAAAGAACAGGGGGCGGCAAATCCCGGCGCCAACGCAATGGGTGTCCCTCTGCTCCCGCCGATGAATCAGCCATCGAATATGACTTCCACGGGATTCATAATCTGACGAGAAAAATGATGAATCTGCATCATTGACGCCATTTGTACATCCCCTTACATTAATTTTTGTATTGCGCTGGTTGGCCGGCAACAGAAGGTGAACACGGCGCCGGCGAGGAAGAAACGGGGATGTTGCAGGAGAGACGGCTATGGAAGACGGCATCCGTTTCATAGCCCCACGAAGCGAAGGCCCCTCTTTCTTGCTGGCTTCTGATTTTTTGGTTCCGTCATTGAGTGGTTCCCCCCCACAGATTCTTTCCGAACGCGATGCACGAGAAGTGGTTTTTTCGCCACAGGCGATCGTGCCACTGCCCTTCCATTGGGAAGCGGCCTGTCGGCCTGAAAAACACAGGACGATCACTAAGCGAAGGCAAGAAAGTTGATTCCACTTTTTGGGCGGGGGGGGATTGTGGCGGATATCGTTAGCTGGAGAAAGAGGAAACCATGGGCATACTATCACGTCGAGCGATCCTTGGTCTTGGAGTCATTCTGGGGGTGCTGTGCGCAACGGCCGCGGCTCAGGTGCCCGGCCCTGTTGTGAACGTCGTCGCCAGTGATCCCTTCAATCAGAAACAGGTCGAGGTGGACGCGGCGGCGAATCCGACAAACCCGAGTCATATTTTAACGGGCTTTATTGATTACCAGACCGTCGCCGACGGGGTGGCGGGCGCATCCGTTACCTCGAGTGCCTGGTGCGGCTATTCGTTTTCCACTAATAGCGGCAAGACCTGGAAGAATTTTTTGGTGCCCGGGTTTCCTGGAGACACCTCCGCGGGCGGAAAGAGTTCCCCGCTATTCGGCTCCGACAAGTGCGGCGATCCCGTCGTCGCCTGGGATACCAGTGGACACGCCTTTTTTATGGGGTTGGCGCAGAACTCAACCAGCGGCGTCAACCTCCTGTTTGTGGCGCGCTTCACGGACCCGGACGACAGCAAAGGGAGGCTGGAATACAACTTCACCAGGGTGGTTGACAGCGGCAACCCTTCGGCGACTGGCCAGGATCTCGATAAGCCTTCGCTGCTGTATGTCCCCGATCCGACCTCGTCGAATCCTGCTGCGGGCACCCTCTTCGGGTGCGGGACCATCTTTAACGGGACGGTCGGAGGCAAGTTCCGCAACAAGGTGGTCTGCGTGCGCTCCTCCAACGGCGGAGATACCTTCACGAGCGCGAGCCAGGGGAAGGTCAACGGGAATGTCAACACCAACAACGGAACGGCCATCGCGCCTATCCTTGATGGAGGACCGTACAACGGAGGCGTATACGTATTCTGGCGCGCGTTCCTGGACAGCGAGAACGGCTACTGGTTTGTGAAACTCGACAAGAATGGGAATGCCACCACGCCGGTACAGGTCGTGGGAGGGGCGAGTGCTTACCCGAATTTTTACCCCTATGACGCGCCCACGCTCCCCAACCTGGCCCGCTCGAACGCCTTCCCGACCGTGGCCACCGATGCGGCCGGACGCATCCTGCTCGCGTTTCAGGCGTATTCGGATACCACCGGCTTCGCCATGGCCGAGTCCAGCTCCAGCAACACGCCGCGCGTCTTTCTGACGGTTTCCACTAACGGCGGCGGAAGCTGGTCCGTTCCCCGCGCGGTGGACTATGGGCCTCCGAATGCGTTTCAGTTCATGCCCCGGATCGCCGTGAGCGGCGGCGGGGTGTTCCAAATCCTTTACTATGACGCCCGGAATGACAACAACGGTGTCGGCCGCCCGCTCACTCCGATTACGGTCGCCGGGAAGTTGCAATACTTTCCGAACGGCAGGGACCGACGCTTCGACGTGCGGGTCATCCAGGGCCAATTCAGTTCCGGGAACCTGAGTTTTCCCTCGCCTTCAATCCAAGTAAGCCGGTACAGCCGCAGCAGCACGACGGGTCAGATCCTGGACCGGCCCTCCGGCTGCGATCCGAACTGCGGACCCGCAGGCAGTTGTCCAGCCTACCTGATGCCCAATCTCCCCATTGGCGCGGGCGGCACCGTCCCGTTTATCGGCGATTACATTGCGCTGGCCCCCGCAGTACCGCTGGTGCGGAACGCGCCGGGTTCGCCCTCCGCTTGGCGGTTTGCCACTCTGTCTGGAGATCCCCAGACGTTTCTGGCGTTTTTTGTCAGCACCCAAGACGTGGGTTTTCCCCTGAATTCGAATTTGTTGCCCCTCCCCCTTCGCGACATCAACGGTGACTGGACCCAATTTGTTCCGGTCGGCGTCAATCCGCCACAACCCCCCAAAAATCCGAACAGCCGCGACGCCAACGTTTACTTTTCTCTAATTAGTCCGGGCCTCGTGGCCAGTTGGAGTGGGACGTACCGCAACCTGGTATGTGTCGGAACCGCATGTGGAGGAATCACCAACATCCCGCCCCAGTTCAACGTAACGGCGGAGAATCGCAGTAACCAGAACGGATTCTTCCGACTGACGATCCAGGACACGGCCTCCCAGGACTGGTCCTTCCTGCAAACGCCACCCGCTCCAGCGAGCATTCCTGCCGACCAGAATACGGTGGACACTCAAATTCTGCGGAATTCCAGTATCACCCTGCCTGTGTATTACCGGTTCCGATCCCCCGGGGTTATCACCCCCCCCACCGCGCCGGTGCAGGTGCGGGTGGATCAAATCAGCGGGATCGGCGGCACCCCCACGGGCGGTCTCCAGACCACGGTCGCCTACAGCCTGGAGATTGACAACCTCGAGGTGGACAACCTCGAGGTGGACAACCTCGAGATAGATAACTTGGAAGTGGACAACACCGCTCTCAACCTGGAGATAGATAATCTGGAAGTAGATAACCTGGAAGTGGATAATGCGTCGCCATCGAATCTGGAGGTAGACAACCTGGAGGTGGACAACCTGGAGATAGACAACCTGGAGGTCGACAACAAGCCCGACCAGCAGGTAACCTGGACGGTGACGGGCACTGGTTCATTGCCGACTCCCGGCAATGCCATCACCAACCTCCTGAACGGCCTGGGCCTGCTGAATGCCGGCTATTCCTTCCAGTTGCTCATCTATCAGACCCAGACGAATCCGGGCGTGAAGGGGTGCAGGCAGGTGGCGGTTCCCACCGACGTCGTGATCTCGAACATCGCCGTCACGAACCCGAACGTAGCGAATCGGCAGGTGAGCAATCTCGAGGTCGACAACCTGGAAGTGGACAACGCCGCGATCAGCGACCCGCAAGCCAGCAATGCCACCTTCGTTGTGAACCCCGGGGAGCAACTGCATATCACCCTGCGGACGTTCATCCCGACGGAAGGGCCGAATCAGCCGACTCCGTATTCGCTGTTCGACGAGCTCAACCCGGCGAACTCGGCTGGCCAAGTGGGGCAGGCAACTTTCTCGACGGCCGCCAATCCCGACGGAAGCCGCGCCGCGGCCTTCTTCGATCACACGCCTCCGGTGATCACCGCCAACTGCTTCGTGCCTCCTTCCAGCACGACCGCGGCCGCGTGCAAGACCAGCGGCTGGTACAACAGCGATGTCAAGGTGACGTGGAGCGTCAGCGATCCCCAATCGGGGATCGGCTCGTACAAGCTCGTCGTTGACGGTCAGATCATTTCGACGACCGGATGCCCTGCGATTACTTTTAACAGCGATACCAATATTAACGGCAGCACGGTCACCTGCACGGCCACCAATGGTGCGGGAATTTCTGACCCCACCCTTCCTCCCTCAGAGACCACCGCCTCAGGCTACGTACCCGTCAAGATTGACAAGACGAATCCCATAGCCACCGCCAGCGCATTGCCCGCGCCCAACGCGAACGGCTGGAACAACACGGATGTGACGGTGAGTTTCACGGGCACGGACAACCTGTCTGGGATCGCAAACTGCAGCCTGCCGGTGACGCTAAGCAACGAGGGAGCCGGGCAATCGGCATCAGGGATCTGCACGGACAACGCGGGCAACATCAGCGACCCCGTGAGCATGACGATCAACATTGACAAGACGCCGCCGCAGATCACAGGGAGCGCGACTGCGGGCGGGAACCCGTACACGGCGGACACCTGGACGAAGCTGGATGTAGTGGTGAGCTTCACCTGCGCCGAGGCAGGACCCGTGCAGTCCGGGATTGCTACCAACACGGTTGCGGGGAGCACGGTGAATACGGAGACGGCGGGCGAGACGGTAAACAGCACGGGTGCGTGCGCGGACAAGGCGGGCAACACGGCCCCTGCGGGGACCTTCGGTCCGGTCAAGATAGACAAGACGCCGCCGCAGATTACCGGGAGCGCGACTGCGGGCGGGAACCCGTACACGGCGGACACTTGGACGAAGCTGGATGTAGTCGTGAGCTTCACCTGCGCCGAGGCAGGACCCGTGCAGTCCGGGATTGCTACCAACACGGTGGCGGGGAGCACGGTGAATACGGAGACGGCGGGCGAGACGGTAAACAGCACGGGTGCGTGCACAGACAAGGCGGTTAACACGGCCCCGGCGGGGAGCTTCGGTCCGGTCAAGATAGACAGGACGCCGCCCATCATCACCATTACTGCACCGGCGAACAACGGAACCTATGTCCTCAATGCGTCGGTGCCCTCCAACTATGCGTGTTCGGATTCGAGTTCGGGTGTCTCCATGTGCAACGGCCCGGTGAATAACGGATCGAATTTCAGCACGGGCACGTTGGGTCCCAATACGTTCACCGTTACCACGACCGACAACGCCGGGAACAGCGCTACGCCGAAGTCGAACGCCTACGTTGTGATTTACAATTTCGTGCTCACGCCGCCGAAGAGTCCCGCCCGACTGGGCAGCGCGGTGCCGTTAGTCTGGCAACTGAAGGACGCGAACGGCTTGGTCATCTCGGATATGAACTCGCTCCGTTATCTCTACAGCGTATTTCAGAACGGGACGAGGACGAAACTGTACGATCCGGCGACCGGCGCAACGGGCAAGAGCGATTTCCGGTTCAACACCACCACTAACAGTTTTCAGTTCAATTGGGACACGAGCACTGTGACTCCCTCGCCCGGCGCAGGCTTTTACACGATTGAGTTCCAGTTGAACGACAGTTCCACCCGGTACTCGACGAAAGTGCAGTTGAAATAAAGAGGGGAGTTACTGGCCGCGCGCGCTCCGCTGTTTGGCGTCGGCCACCAGCGGGGCGCCGGGGTCGGCGTCGGCGCGCAGCTTGAGGAATACCTGGTAACTGTTCTGCGCCGCGTCTTTTGTTCCCAGGCCTTCCTGCGCCCGTCCGGACCAGTAGTACAGGGGCGGCAGGTAGCGCAAGGTCGCCATATTTCCAAAGAAAAGATCGGCCGCCTCGCCGCTGCGCTTCCAGCAGAGATCGAGCTCTGACCACGCCTCGGCGTAGTGGCCTGCCTCGACGTACGCCCTCCCCAACAGAAAATGTGCGATCCAGGAGTCGAGGAGTTTTTTTCCGTCCTGGAAAGCTTCCACGGCCTCGGCAGGACGCTGCTGCTGGAGAGCGATTTCGCCGGCGATCAGCCGTGCATAGGACTTGGTCTGGGGCTGCAGCGTATTTTCCAGACTCCCGGCCAGCGTGCGCGCACCGGCTTCATCGCCCGCCTGCAGCAGGACCCGCGCCGCAAGGTACAGAATGCTTTCCACCGGACTGAGCTGGGCCGCTTTCTTGGCCGCCTCGATGGCTGGCGCCTGTTGGCCCAGTGCCAGGTACGCTTCTGCGCTGGCCACGTATTTCACCGCCAGTTCTCCGGTGTTGTTTGCTCTCTGGTCGGCCTCAATGCCGGATTGCAGCGTATGCAGCGCCACTTTGAAACGGCCCAGATACATATCCAGGTCCGCTTCCCCTGCCATCGCCAGCGAATAGCCGTTCGTGCTCGCCTGAGCCAGGCGCGAGTAAATCTCCCAGGTCCCTTTGACGTCGCCTTTGGCCAGAGTGGAGAGGGCCAACGGTAGAAACGCGGGTTCATACGAGGGATTCTGCTTCAGGATCCCTTCCGCCTGGGAGATGGAAGTGTCAAAATTGCCGGCCAGCATCGAGTAGACCGCGAAGTTGACCTGGGCCTGCACATTACTCGGATTGACCTCCAGGGCGTGCTGGCTGGCCGTCACTGCTTCCTTTAGGTTCCGGACCCAAGCATAGGCGATGCTCAGGTTGTTGTATCCCGCATTGTCGGCCGGGTATAGGGAAACCAGCTTGCGGAATGTCTCAATGGCCTGTTCGTAGTTGCGGACGTAAGCAAGGTAGTAGGTGCCCAGGGTGCGCAACCGCTCGCGCTCGGTCATGTGATCCAGCAAAGCGAGGGCTTTCTTGTAGTATTCTCCGGCCTCGGCGTGCTTCTTCAGATTCACGTGCACCACCGCCAAACCAGCATAGGCGCGACCGAAATTCGGATCCAGCCGGACGGCCTCCGAATAGTCGCTAATTGCCTCCAAACGCTTCCCTGCCCAGATTTTCTCCTGCGCCACTGCGTAACTATGCACTGCCTCCAGGGAAGAGGCGGAATAGGTTTCCGCAGCAGCGAGCTGGACCGATTCGGGAGTGGCATCGCCCAGCGCCTTGCGGATGGGCGCGACCAGTTTCGGAACCGCCGCGAGCACGGTTTCCCTTTTGTCGGCTATGGACTCCTCGGCCGCAATGGGCTTTCCGGACGCCGCGTCAACGGCCTCCACCTGAATCCGGTAACCTTCGCTCTGGCGCGTGATGGACCCGCCCAGGACCACACCGATACCCTCGCGCACTGCCACCAGCCGGGCTAACGTTTCATCGAGTTTGGTCGCTTCGGGCCGCAACTGTTGCGAGATGCGGCGCGCTTGGCCCCGATTAAACGTGCTGACGAACGAAGCCCCCTCCATGGCAATGATGAACATGGACTCCAGGGTGTCGTCGAAGACCGGATCGCCGGTGTTGTTCTCGAAATCCGCCACCAACAGGATGACGGGTTTGGGTTGTTCCTCCTTCACCAAGAACCTGTTTCGAAGGGCGATGCCGCCGACCACCGTCAGCAGCAGCATGCCCACCCCTGCGGCGGCCCATTGGCGGCGACGCTTGGCGGCCTGCGCCACCAACAGCCTTGGATCAGGGCCGGGAGCGGGAACGGAAACGGGAAAAGGAACGGACATGGACATGGACATCGGCGAGTCCGGCGGCACTCCCGACTGGGTCTCCAGCGCGAAAAGCAATTCCGCAGCGGATTGGTAGCGCTGCTGCGGGTCAATCGCCAGGCACTTCATTACGATCGCATCGAGTTCCACGGAGATTTCCGGGTCCAGTTGTGCCGGCGGGACGGGCGGCTCCTGAGTGCGCTTCAGCAGAGTGGCCAGGATGGTATCGGCCTGGAAGGGAATCTGACCCGTGAGCATTTCATAAAGTATGATGCCCAGGGCGAACAGGTCCGACCGCGCATCCAGAGTCTGGCCCTTGGCCTGCTCCGGGGACATGTAGGTAGGCGTGCCCAGGAGCGTGTTGGTCATCGTCATGCCGGCCTTTTCCACGGAACGCGCCAAGCCGAAATCCATGACGGTTACCTTCCCGCCTTCGCTCAGCATGATGTTTTGCGGCTTCAGGTCGCGGTGAATGAAATTCTCGCCGTGCGCGGCCTCCAGACCGCGGCAGACTTGCCGGGCGATCCGTACGGTCTCGGTGGGGGTGAATTTGCGCTCCTCCAGCAGCGCAGAGAGGTCGTGGCCCTCGACGAACTCCATGGTGATGAACGTGATGCCGTTGGCCGTGCCTAAGTCGAAGACGCGCACCACATTCTTATGGGTAATCTGGCGTGCCAGTACCAGCTCCTGCTTGAAGCGTTGCAAGATCTTGGGCTGCCCCGCGAGTTCCGGGCGGATCACTTTCAGTGCCACTGGGCGGTCGAGATCGCGGTCCCGGGCCTTGTAGACGGCGCCCATGCCGCCTTCTCCGAGCAATTGCAATATCTCATAGCGGTCTGCCACCAGAGTTCCTGGGACCAGTGCTTGAGCAGCGGGCGCAGACGTCTCCCCCCAAGGCCGGGAACGGCCCGTGCTGGTCACCTGGGTGAGTCCCGCCTCAGAGCCGGAAATGAGAGTGCGGCACTTCTCGCAATAAGTGGAACCGGGCGGGTTACTGTGGCGGCACTGCGGGCACTCGATGGCGTTGGCCGGGGTCATTCGATTATCGCGCACCCCCTGCTTACACTTTTCAATACCGCAACGGTGGACAGATGTCAAGATAAAAGGCGCAGCGCGCGCTTCCCGGCGGGGCTGCGCCCACTTTCTGGAAGGAGCCTTAATATGCTTTACCCGCATGTGCGATGGCGGTAGAATATCTTCCGCCAGAGTGCCCGAGGTGGAGAAAGCGAAAATGCCCACCGCCTGTCTTCGATGGACCAGAGAACCCCACCGGCCGCCGGTAGAACACGTCTTGGAAGCCGCTGAGACCCTCATCGGACGAAGCCCGGATGCGGACATTGTGTTGACTCATAATGGCGTATCGCGCAATCACGCGAAAATTGTCCGTAATTCCTACGGATACGCTTTGCTTGACTTGAACAGCACCAACGGCACCTATGTAAACGGAGAACAGGTGAAGGAGCACCTGCTCCGTCCCGGCGACAGAATCCAGTTAGGAAACGAAGGGATCGAACTGCTGTTCCAGACGCACGAGGGCGAGGAAGTATCCCCCACGAGCTTGGACCTGGGAGTTGACGAGGACGAGGAATTGGCAACGAAGACTCTTGGCATGTGGGGAGGAGAGGCGGCGGAAAAAACCTTGCACAGTCTGTCCTCGGTGCTTCCCTCCGAGGGATCTCCCTACCCCGAACCGCCGCTTGCCGCCGAGGGATCCCCCGGCTCGGAACTGGAAAAAATCTCCCACATCCTTGATTTCCACTGTTATTTCGAGAAGACCTTCTCCTCCGAGAAAACATTTCGTCAGATTTTGAAATCAGCCCTGGAGATCAGCGGGGCCGAGCGGGGGTTCATCCTCTCGAAACATAACAATGACTTTCATTACGCCCTGGGATTAAATGGGAAGGGGGGATTGCTGCCGCAGTCGGATTTCCAGACGAGCCAAAGCGTAGTGGGCCGGGTCGCCGAAGAAGGGAGAGCGGTTTTCATGACGGAAGGACTCTCCGAGGAATTTGCGCAACGGAAGAGTATTCTGGCGATGAATCTTCGGGCGGTGGCTTGCTTACCTCTGGAGGCCCTCTCTTCGGAATCCGAGCAGCCGGAAGTTTTGGGAATTCTGTATCTGGACAGTACGCGGAGGATGCACGCATTAACCGGGCTGGACGAGAAAATCCTGACCAAGCTGGCCGAAGAAGCCGGCGCGGTTCTGGATAAGCTGGAAATGATCAAGGGCCTCGAAGAACGAAAAACAATCGAAGCGGAGATGGCAGTGGCGGAAGAAACCCAGCGCAGCCTTCTGCCGCAATCTCTGCCGAACTTGGAGAACTTCAAGATTCGCACCTTCAGTCAGCCCACCCGCCATGTCGGAGGGGACTTTTATGATTTCCTCTCGCTCCCCTCCGGAGAGTTGGTCGGGGTCCTGGCCGATGTTTCCGGTAAAGGAATATCGGCCGCCTTGCTGGCTTCCCTGCTGCAAGGCATCCTCAGCACGGAATTCCAGTCCACCAAACAGCCCGCGGAAGTAATGAACCGGGCCAACAAGTTGGTTCATCAGAGGTCCCAATCGAGCCGATTTGTGACCCTCTTCCTGTTCCTGCTGGACCGCAACGGATCGGGACAGTTCGTTGGCGCGGGACACAATCCCGCTTACCTATTCCGTGCGGCCACGGGAAACATCGAAGAGCTGATTTCCAGAGGGATGATCTTGGGGATGTTCGATTTTGCCTCGTATGACTCCTCTCCCTTTCGCCTGGACAAAGGGGATGTGCTCGTGATTTACTCCGATGGACTCACGGAGGCACAAAACCAGCAAGAAGAAATGTTCGGCGAAGAATGTTTGCGGGAGATCATTCGAACGGAAGCCCCGGCGGGAATCGAAGCGCTCGAGACAAGAATTCTCTCCGCAGTCGGGGAGTTCACTCACGGGAAAGCCCAGTCAGACGATATTACTTTCCTCCTGGTCCAAAAGTGTAATTAGAACTCCAGCACGGACGAAGGGGAGCGGTTGCTCCTGTGGCGCTCAGAGCATGAGGGCCTTGGGATAGAGGCTGGGAACCAGTACAGCGTAAGCGCCGACGGCCAGACATCCCTTCCAGTTCTTCCCATCAACGAATGTATGCCCTCACCCATGACCGTGGCCCGCGACTGGCCGAGGAGTTCACCTGACGAAGTACTTTGTGGTCGGAGATGCTTTCTGAAGCAAGACCCTGGTACAGAAGACAGAATGACAAGTTTCTTGATAACACCGGAAAAAGGGGGATTCGAGGATGCCCTTGAGGATTACTAGCAGAAAAACAGATGGCGTGACAATCCTGGACTTGAGTGGTCGGATTGTTCTCGGAGAGGAGAGCAATACTCTGCGAGAGGCACTAAAGGGACTGGCGAATCAGGGAGAAAAGAAGGTTCTATTGAATCTAGCGGATGTGAATTACGTGGATAGTTCCGGTCTCGGCACTCTGGCAAGTGGCTACCTCGCGCTAGCCAACCAGCAGGGGAAGTTGAAACTCTTGAACTTGAATAAGAAAATCCATGATCTGATGGAAGTCACCAAACTCCTCGCCGTTTTTGAGGTATTCGACGACGAGGCGGCCGCGCTCAGAAGTTTCCCCTAATTGAAGATTCCGGCCAGTTTCTTTGGGACAAGCCCCGCGACCCTCTCCGCAATGGGACTTTCCTTGCAACCTTTGCCCCCCCCCGCATTGCTGTCCCAGATGAACGATTCAGAGGAAATTCCGCTCTCCGAAGGCATTCGGTCTCTGGTTCTGTGCTCCGCCTCTATCGAGAGATTCTCCTTTGGCCGTTTCGTTTCTCGTCCGTCTTGGGGAGCCATTTCTTTTTTCGCATTCCCAATCGCGGGGGGTTGCGTCTGGAACCGGCCTACGGCATTCCCGACGGCCCAAAAACCAGTTTCACATCCCCAAGCTTTGATGTAGACTTTTACTACGGTTGGACCCAAGAAGAGGTCAGATCAGTCCGCTGCGCTCGTCAAGGCAGCGCCCGCAGCGGGGAAGCCTTCATCGGACTGAAATGGCCCGGACCATCGAGAGGGAAGGGAGTGTCATGAGCGTCTTGAATTTGAAAGTCAATGGTCGGAGCCACTCGGTGGACGTGGACCCGGCGACTCCGCTGCTCTACGTACTCAGTGATGATCTCGGACTCCACGGGCCGAAGTTCGGATGCGGGCTGGGCCAATGCGGAGCCTGCACGGTCATTGTCGGCGGCCAAGCGATTCGATCCTGTTCCACGCCCGTGAGCACTGTGGCGGGCGCGGAGATCACGACGCTCGAAGGGCTCGGAACCATCGAGAAACCGCATCCGCTTCAAAAAGCGTTCATCGAGGAGCAGGCCATCCAATGCGGGTTCTGCGCCAACGGCGTCATCCTGACCGCCAAAGCGTTCCTGGACCGGAACCCCAAAGCGACCGAAGAACAGATCCGGCAGGCGATGTCCGGCGTGCTGTGCCGTTGCTACACCAACACGCGGATGATGGCCGCCATCCAGCGGTACGCGAAGGAGGTGCGAGCATGAACCGGCTGAACACACGGAAGGGATGGACGCCGGAAGCGCTCGCCGCGCTGGAGAAAGCAAGAGTGTCGCGCAGGGACTTTATCAAAGGGTCCGGCGCGCTGCTGGTCGGCTTCAGCATGGCGGGACTTGCGGGTCAATGGCTTGGGTCGCCCCGTTCGGCGGCGGCGCAAAGCCTCGCCGGCGCCGGCAGCAATCAGCTCGATTCCTGGATCGCCATTGCCGCCGACGGCAACGTCACCGCGTACGCCGGCAAGTGCGAATTGGGCCAGGGAATTTTCACCGCGCAGACGCAGTTGATCGCCGAGGAACTCACGGTACCGTTCGATCGCGTCAAGCTCTTTGTATGTGACACGGCACTCACGCCGGATCAGGGAACCACGTCGGGGGCACAGTCGCACCCGACCAATTTCAACCAGGGCAACCTCGCGCTGGCGTGCGCGACCGCCCGCGAGACGCTCCTGGAGCGCGCCTCCGCCCGGCTGGGCGTCCCCGGCGACCAGCTTGTGGTGAGCGATGGCGTGATCAGCGCGAAGGCGGATCCCTCGAAAAAGGTCAGCTACGGCGAACTGGTTGGTGGGAAACCCTTCGCGATCCGGGTCAACCCCGGCGCCAAGCGAAAGCCCGCGAGCGAATGGACCGTTCTGGGAAAACCGGCGCGGCGTGTGGAATTGCCGGCGCTGGCCACGGCGTCTTTCGAGCACGTCCAGAACGTGCGCGTTCCCGGCATGTTGCACGGCCAGGTGGTGCGGCCGCCGGCCGTCGGCGCGACGGTAGTAAGCGTGGATGAAAATTCCGTTCACGGTTTGCCGGGCGTCGTGAAGGTGGTCGTCAAGAAGAATTTTGTCGGCGTGGTAGCGGAAAAGCCGTGGCAGGCCCTTCAGGCGGCCAACAAGCTGAAGGTGACATGGACGCCGGGCGTCGGGCTGCCGAGTCACGGAACCTTCTACGAGCATCTTCGGAATCAGAAGCCGACGCGGGACACGCTGGTGGTGGACTCGAAGGATGTGGAAGAAAAGCTGGGAAGCTCGGCGAAAGTGGTGAAAGCCACATACCACTATCCGTACCAGATGCATGGATCGGTCGGCAGCTCGTGCGCGGTGGCGGACGTGCAGGCCGGAAAAGCCACCGTTTGGTCGCCGACGCAAGCCGTCTATCCTCTGAAAAGCACCCTGGCCATGGTGCTGGGCATGCCGCCGGAGAACGTGCGCGTCATTTTCCGAATGGGATCGGGCTGCTACGGCATCAATGGCGCGGACACCGTTTCCTACGACGCGGCGCTGCTGTCGCAAGCAGTTGGCAAACCCGTGCGGGTTCAGCTCACGCGCAAGGATGAGATGGCCTGGGAGAATTACGGTTTTCCCTTCGTCTTCGACCAACGCGCGGGGGTGGATGCCGATGGCAACATCGTCGCCTGGTCTCATGAATCGTGGTTCGCGTCGCTGGGCAGCCGTCCGGGAACAACCACTCCGGGAAACGTCGTCACGGGTCTTCTGGTGGGCTTCGAGCCTGCGGAGTTCAAGGCCAGGACACCTGCGCCGGACCCGACCGAGTTTGACAACCGGCTCAGCGCGGCGCCTCCCTATGTCACCGGCTGCGTCAATGGAAAGTGCGAAGGGCTGGGAACCGTTGCCAGCCAGCGTGTCCTCACGCACGAGGTCCGGTCGCTCTTCTGGACCGGACCCTTGCGCGCGCCGTCCCGTTTACAGAACACCTTTGCCAACGAGTCGTTCATGGACGAGGTTGCGGCGGCCGCCCAGCAGGACCCCGTCGCGTTTCGCCTGCGCCATCTCCGCGATCCTCGCTTGATGGAGGTCGTGAAGTCGGCGGCGAAGGCGGCGAATTGGGCGGCCCGGCCGTCGCCGCGCCCCGGCATTCGCCGAACCGGCGTCGCAGCCGGCCGCGGCGTCTCGTGCGTGTTGTACGGCGGGGATAACGGCTACGTCGCGATGATTGCCGAAGTGGAAGTGAATCAAGCCACGGGCGGAGTAGCTGTCAAGCGGCTCGTCCTGGCCAGCGACTGCGGGCCGATTTCCAACCCCGATGGGTTGCGGAATCAGATGGAGGGGGCCGCGCTGCAAGGCGTGAGCCGGACGCTGCTCGAAGAAGTGACCTGGGACAACCAGAAGGTGACTTCGATAGATTGGAAGACCTATCCGCCGCTGTTCCTCGGCCCAGACGTTCCGAAGATTGAGACCGTGCTCATCAACCAGCCGAACGAACAAGCCATGGGCGCGGGAGAAACCGCGATCAGCGTTGTCGCAGCCGCCATTGCCAATGCGATTTTCGACGCCACCGGCGCCCGGGTCCGTCAAGTTCCATTTACGCCCGAGCGCGTGAAGGCGGCGCTCAGCGCCCGGGCCTGAAACGTTTTTACCATTTCGAGGGGTGAAACCCGAGCGTTACTTGCGCGCCGGTAGGCTCCATCCCGAGTTCCTTGGCCAAGGAAGGGACCAGGTGCACTACCTTGCCCCCCAGCGATGTCATCAGAACCCGGATGTTCGGAATGTCATCCTCCGGAATGGTCAGATAATCCCGGTCCAGGATGATGAAGTCGGCCCACTTGCCCGGCTCGAGTGATCCCAAGACGGAATCCCGGAGAATATAGTAAGCGCCCCCCCGGGTCGCTGATTTCAAAGCGATCTCCCGGCTGACTCTCTGGTCTCCTACATACACTTTTCCGTCCCAGGCCTTCCGGCTGATCACCCAGTAGAGGTAGTGGAAAAAAGTGAAATCGGTGGAGCCCAAGGGGCGATCCAGCTCAATCGCGGTGTGAATGCCGGCATCTACAATCCTCTTATGCGGGGCATTCCATTCCGCAACCCTCTCCCCGTACACAGCAAAGATCGGGGGAGCATCTTCGTAGATGTAGGCCGGGCCTTGGCTGGCGATTAATCCCAATCTTTTTATCTTGTCCAACTGATCGGGACGAGGGGCCATGGAACCGTGGTCAAAGGTGTGGCGTTTGGCGCGAATCTGCTCGTCGGTCATCCCGGCCTCTTTGCTGGCTTTTTCGATGACCTCCAGCAGGCCGTCTATGTCTTTGTCGCCCGCGGAATGAAAGCTGAAGCGCCCGCCGGACTTGAGGAAATTAAAGAGAGTCATGTAATCCGGATGGTTGGGCTGTACGTCACAGCGCCATGTTCGCGCAGGGTATTGCGTACTAACTGGCGTGGCGGTCGTACAGAAGCCCGGGATGACCCCCGCATTGGAAAAACCCCCAAACCAGAAATAATCCGAACCGCGCCCCGCCATGGCGTTGACAAAGTTGCGGGTGAACTGTTCGTTCAGTGTCCGGGGGACCCAGGCCCAGCCGTAGTGCCATCGCATCGCCATCTGGCCGCTGCGATCCAGGTCGTCATATACCTGCACGCACATCGGGTTGAAACACGACGAACTCACGGCAGTCTCTCCGTAGCCGGCCCACCACTCCGTCCCCAGCCGGTAGACCTCCCGCATGAGGGCGTAATGGTTCCGCATCATCACGTCGGGGAAGGCCCAGCGCATCGCTCCCAAGAAGTTACCCGCTCCGCACGGCCCTGCCCCCGACACCCCAGGTCCTTCCCGCCCTGCCAGGCAGTCCTGAAACTCAGGGTAATCCTTCCAAACCTCCCGTGACTGCTGAACCGCCAGTTCGTTCATCAGCGTCCCGGTGAAGACGTCCCGAACCAACACCGGATTGTTCGGGGCGATCGCGTCCAGCATCTCTTTGGGAATCCGTTTCCCGTCGAGAATATTGAAGATTTTCTTGTCGAACAGCCCTCGCGCGCCCGCCGAATATTCCCAGTTTTTCCCCAGCTCGACCACGATGTAAATCCACTGGCCCGGCCTGGCCTTGCTGACCGCTTCGCCCAGGACCTTCGGGAAAGCCGACAAATTCTCCTCGGGGCTGCCGTCGAGAAACCGCGAGACCACCACGTCCTCCGGGATCACCTTCTTCACGATCCACCGGTTCACGGCGTCAAAATCGTGGGGATGGTCATGCGTGCCGATCAGTCCCGGCAGAACCGTGCGGCCCTTCAGGTCAACCACTCGCGCGTTGGGACCCGCCAGGGCCCGAATCTGAGCGTTGGCGCCGACACGTTGCACCTTTCCATCTTTGACGTGCATGGCCTGACCGATGGTTCCAATCCGGGAGGTGTTGCTGCCGTCATCCACCGTCACAATCTTGCCGTTGTAAAGAACCATTTCCTGCGGCGGGGTTTGCTGCGCCAGAAGGAAACTGCCTCCGAACCACAGCAGGCCCGCTAGGACCCCCAATCGCAAATGGAGTCGTCTGAACATGCCCATACCCTCCTCGTTTGATTTTGTGCGAGCGTAGGACTGATCGGCCCGGCCACACGGCGACACGCACACCGGACGCAGCGCCACGCTTGAGGTCATTCCGATCCCGCCGGGCGGGATCGGAATGGTTGGATGAACCAGCTCTTAGAAGATAATCTTCAGCGCGAACTGAATCTGCCGCGAGGTGGCGCGGGTTTCCGTAATTCGCCCTGCGGTCGCCTGGGGGTTTTCCGTTGGCGCGCGGCCGCCGAACACGGCGTTGCTGGGAGCATAGAAATTGGCCCGGTTCAAGATGTTGAAGAACTCTGCCCGGAATTCCAACTTCCCGCTCTCACCCAGAAATCGCAGTGGAAAATCCTTCAGCAGGGAAAAGTCGAGGTTGGCCACACCCGGTACCCGCAAGATGTTGCGGCCGGCGTTTCCTAAATATCCCGGGAGCGGAAGTGTGAACGCGCAGGGATCGTACCACCGCTCCGGAGTTCCCACCGGGGTTCCTGCCGGGATGCTTCCCGGACCTGTCCCACAACCGCGGGAAACGCCTTGCATGGTGTCGGCGATCTTGCCCCCCGGCACCAAGTCGGGCCGGTCAACGACCGTACCTCCGCTGAGAACATTCGAGCGCGAGCGGTTGGCCGCCAGTTGCGGATTCAGCGGCAAACCGGTATTGAGGGAAAGGATCCCGCTCATCGCCCAGCCATTCAGGAGAGACCCTGCCACGCCCCCCGAGGAGACCAGTTCCGGCAAACGGTAAATCGCGTTGAAACGCAAGTTATGCCGCACGTCATACTCCGCTGGTCCCCGGTCTAAACGGATGTTGCTGGGATCGGAGGGGGTACCCAGGCCCGAGAATTGATCTTGCGGTTCATCGAGGACCTTCGACCAGGTATAGGAGCTCTGGAACTGCACCCCTCGGGTCAAACGCTTGAGCACGCTGAACTGCATGGAGTTGTACCAGGAGCTGGCTCCGGCTGTATACATCTGGTAGTCATTCCAGTTGGGGTTGATCCGTGGGTCGGTGCCGGTCCAGAACTTGCGGCCGTCGGGCAGAATCTGAGGCACGGTCGGATTTCCGTCGGTGACCTGGATGAGGTTGATGCCTCGGGAGCCGGCATAGGCCAAGGTGACGGCCATCTCTCCGGGCAACTGGCGCTCGACCGCCAGGTTGTAGTGCAGGATGTGAGGCTGCTGGAGATGGTAATCCAACCCCATCACCGTCCTTCCCAGAACACCTGGGGGAATGGCCAGAGGGAGAGAGCGGTAAGCGGCTGTTGCCGGCGGCCCCCCAAGGGCGCCCAGACTGCAATGCGGCGGGCTGCAAATGCCTTGGATGGTCGCCGCGTTCACGTTGCCGAGGTCGTAAAGCAAGGCAAAACCGCCCCGGACGGCCGTCCGCCCGTCCCCCAGTACGTCCCAGGCAAAGCCAAATCGCGGGCTGAAATTGCGTAGGGTGTTGTTTTCAACGACCTTGCGCCCCACTGTGGTAGCGGCGTCGTTGCGAGCATCAATTAACGGCGAGGCATGGCCATTGGCTTCCTGAAACTCGGTGCTAAATTCATAGCGCAGCCCCAGGTTCAACGTGAAATTGGGCAACACCCGGAAGTCATCCTGCACGTAAAATCCCAGGACCGTATGTTTGAACGACCGATGCGGGAGAATATTGGTCTCCCCGTCCACGCTCGCCGCGCGGATGGCGCTGGGCGTGCCCGACAAGAACCCAGCCAGGTTCGGGAAGAAAACCCAACCTCGCGTGAAGTAAGGGTTCAAGGTGGAATAGTGGTAACGGTTGATGAGAGCGCCGAACTTGAGCGCGTGCCGGCCCTGCGTGTAAAACAGATCGTCGCTGTAGACCCAGGTATTCTTCTTATACTCGTGCGGGTAGAAGGTGGATGGCCCCCACTGGGGGAAGCCGGTGATGTTGATCTGACCGACTCCCTGGAGGACGGAGAACTTATTGTTGGCCATGAATCTGGCCTCCGGCCCGAGGATTTGAAGGCCGATAGCGTCTCCCAAATTGAACATCCGGCTGAAAGAGACTTGGAAGGTGTTCAACAACGTGGGGGAGAAGACGTGGCTCTCCGACAAGGTGGCGTACTGGTTCCGGCTGCTCCGCACCGCCCGAAACCCCGGGTAGCTCAACAGATGGGTCTTTCCTCCATCAGCGATGGTGTAACGGACAAACAAGTTGTCATCGTCGGAGATTCTCTGGTCCACCCGTATCTGCCCGAAGTCCTCCCTGCCCGGTTGGCTGTAGGGGAAGGTGTATTCGTTGTTGGGCAGATTGGGAAGCGGAAAAGTCGGTAGGAAGAGCGCGCTGGTTGGCGTGATCGTTACCGGCGGTATGTTCTGCAGTTGCGGGCACGCGGCGTTGGTGATCGTTGCCCCTCCAGGGCCGCGACACCCCTCGCCTACCGTGGTCAAGATGCTGGTGATGCCCAACCGCTCCCGCAATCCTTCATAAGTAGCATGGAAAAATGTCTTATCCTGTCGGATTGGGCCGCCGATGGAGCCGCCGAAGTTGTTTCGCTTGAATGGCGGCAGGCGGCTTTCGTTGACTCCGGGCACCTTATAGTCGAAGAAATTGCGGGCGTCCAGGACGCTGTTGCGCAGGTACTCAAAGAGCGAGCCGTGGAAATTATTGGTCCCGCTCTTGGTCACCACCACCATCTGGCTGCCCATGGTCAAGCCGTACTCGGCGGGGAACGAGTTGGTCACCACGCGCCACTCCCGAATTCCCTCCAGGCCCAGCGTGTTCCCGCTTTGCGTGGACGGAGAGCCGCCGTAGATGCCTACCATCGGGGCCCCGTCCAGGAGGTAGTTGTTGGAGCGCAGGGGCGCGCCGTTGCTGCTGTACCAGCCCCCATAGCGGTTGGAATGCGAGCGGAGTTCTTTACTTTCCTGGATGCCCGGCTGGAGCATGGTCAAGTCAATAAAATTTCTCCCGTTCAAGGGCAGGTCGGCTACTTTTCGCTCGTCCACCAGTCCGCCCAGGGAACCGCTGGTGGTGTTGACCAAAGGAGCCTCCCCCGTCACCGCGATCGTTTGGGTGACCGCTCCCACCTCCAGCGTGAAGTTGACCACCGCTTCCTGGGACACCGTAAGCGTCAATCCGCTGCGGACCGCGGCTTGAAATCCGCTTTGCTCCACACGGACTTCATAGTTGCCCACCGGCAACGCAGCGAAGCGATAGGAGCCATCCGCGGCGCTGACGGCGGTTCGGGTTTGTCCGGTTTCCACATTTCTTGCCGTCAACGCGGCCCCCGGCACAACCGCGCCGCTGGAGTCCTTTACCGCGCCCAGGACTGTGGCGGTCGGCAGTTGGGCGAAAGCGAACGAGGTGCAAACTCCGGCCCACAAAAGAAGCGAAAACACTAGCCCGCCTGTTTTTCGTAGAACGTTTTCCATGACCCCTCCTTCTCGATTACGGGTGAATGGGAACGCACACCTGCTATTCCCTGGTTGTGCCCCAACTCGTTTCTGGACGCCGGGCTTCCCTCGTCCTGCCCGACGTCACTTACCCTCGCTTCCCTCAGTCCACTTGCTTTCGGGAAGCTCCGCTAGATGAAGAAAGATAACTCCGCTGCCCTGTTTCCTTGACCGATTTCGTCCCATGGTTCGGCTCTTCTTTTTTAGTCACCCAAAAGGGTAGCAGTGCTCTAGTCGCGAGTCAAGCGTTCGTTGCGGGGCGCCAACGTACCCCAGACGGAACCGCCTCGAACTTGCAGTCGGACGGGCCGCTGGCCGATCCCCCTGTGAGCGCAGCCGAGAAAAAGTCAATCGTGGCACGCAAGAGACGAGACCTAATTTTCGGCAGAATTATGGGGCAATTCCCCCATCCATCTTGTGGCATTTCCCACAGAGTCGCCAATTGTTCTTTTTCTCGAACTCCCAGAACGGAAAGTCGTGATTCAGGAGAGATAAATCGCGGACGGTTGCAACCTTTTGAGGGTGCACTAGTTATTCACCGGGGGCGCCCCCATTCTCCCCCCGGAAGCCTTTTCTGACACAAAAATTATTACCATCGCAACCGTGGCCAAGAAAATGCCGAATAACAAACGACATTGGTCAAGAAAGTAGAACTGTGGACGCAGCCCCTTTCCTTCTGCGGATTTTCTGGAAACCGGATGGAATGGGGAGAATCAAGGTTAAGGGCGCCGGGCGGGCCGAAGGGAAGTCAACTGTTTGTAAAACGGGGTTGAGAAACAGGAAAAGAAGTTTTTCGTTGACAATCAGATCGGTTCCTGTTGCATAATGCAGCCAAATAGTACGGGGACGGTTTCGTTCGCCTCTAGTCGTAATTGAAAAGGAGGGGGCATGGAAAAACGTTTACAGAGAAGGGGCGGGGTACTGTTTGCTTCTCTGCTATGCGTCGGGGTGTTTGCTTCCGTAATGTTCGCGCAACTGCCGACCGCTACGATCCTGGGAGTGGTGAAGGACGCCACGGGCGCGGTCGTGCCGGATGCCGCACTGACGGCAACCAATGTGGAGACCGGGCAGACCCGCACGGGGGTCAGCGCCGGCGATGGCTCCTACCGGTTCTCGGCGTTGCCGGTGGGCAGCTATGAAGTCCGCGCGGAACACGCCGGATTTCAGACGGCGATTCGCAGCGGTTTGACGCTCACCATCTCCCAGGAGGCGGTCATCAATTTCACCCTGGAGGTGGGAGCGGTCACGCAGACGGTGGCAGTGACGGCGGAGGCTCCTCTGGTGAACACCACCAGCGGCTCCTTGGGGGGATTGGTGGACGAGCAGAAAGTAGCCGACCTGCCCTTGAACGGCCGCAACTATATTGACCTGACCCTGCTGCAACCCGGAGTCACACAGCACCGCAACGTCGGAGCGAACCCCAACTCCGGCGGGCTTTGGTACAGCAGCAACGGCGCGCCCGTCTATTCCAACAATTACATCCTGGACGGCGCTCCGATGCTCACCCTTCTGGGAGCCAATTCTGCTTCGCTCGCCGGCGGCACGATGGGGATTGATGGCATCCGGGAATTCCGTGTCGTCACCAATGCCTTCAGCGCCGAGTACGGGTTGAGAATGGGCAGCCAGGTGGTGCTGGTGAGCAAGAACGGCACCAACGATTTTCACGGCAGCGTTCTGGAGTATCTGCGGAACAGCGCGCTCGACGCGCGGAATTTCTTCGATTACAAATCACCCGCCACCGGTCCCGACTTCCGCTTGCCGCCCTACAAGCGAAATCAGTTTGGAGCTTCCTTCGGCGGGCCGATCAACAGGGACAAGACCTTCTTCCATGCCGTTTACGAAGGATTGCGGCAGCGTTTGGGTCTCACCATCGTTGATAACGTGATCGGCGCCGGGTGCCACGGCCCGGCAGGCGCGACAATCACGAATACCGCATGCCCGCAACTGGGGACGGTAACGTCGGTAACGGTTTCGCCGGTGACCGCACCGTTGTTAGCCCTTTACCCGCTTCCCAACCTCCCCAACAACCAGTTCACAGATCCCTTTACTTCCCCGACGCGGGACGACTTCGGGCAGTTGCGGGTGGACCATACCATGGGAGCCAACGACAGCCTGTTTGTCCGGTACACGATTGATGATGCGGAGCTGACCACGGGGGTCAGCGGTTCCACTGCCAGTGGTGTCGGTGGGATCCAGAACTATCCCGGGTACAATGTGAACAACCGGAGCCGGGGCCAGTTTGCGACGCTGTCGGAGAACCACATTTTCTCCGGAACACTGCTGAACACGGCCCGCTTCTCCTATAGCCGCACGGCGCCCCGGACCGACTCTACGGTCCCCCACGCCGGCCCGCAGTTTTCGTTTGTCCCGGAAAGCAGTAATGAGCTGGGAACGATCAGTATTGGGGGCATCGCGCCGATGGGCCCGCACGGGACGACTCCGTCATATCTGCCCCAGAACGTTTTCACCTGGAGCGATGACGTGTTCTACACGCGCGGAAAGCATTCGCTGAAGTTCGGGACCCTCATCAACCGCTTCCGGCTGTTTGATTTTACCTCCCGTGGTTTCCGGGGTTCGGCCACCTTCGCCAACGTGGCGAATTTCCTGCGGGCCCAGCCGCAGACTTACTCGGCGCTTACACCGGGCTCGAACACGGCTCGCGACTACCGCTACACATCGCTGGGATTTTACCTCCAGGATGACTACCGGGTGTTGTCGAATTTGACCTTGAACCTGGGGCTGCGCTACGAGTTCGCCACCCAGTTGTACGAACGATACGGCATTCAGGCAGCAGTCCGGGACGTCTATCGGGATACGGACCCGACCGTGGGGATTCCCTTCGTGAATCCGACGCGACGCAACGTCAGCCCGCGGTTCGGCTTTGGCTGGGACGTGATGGGAAACGGCATGACGGCGGTGCGGGGCGGTTTCGCTGTGCTCTATGACATCGGAACGTACGGCACGACCATGAACGTGATCCAGCCCAACGCCAAACCGTTTTCCTCGAACAGTTCGGTCCCAAACCCGGCTACGTTTGCCATTCCGTTCGTCTTCACACCGCAAAACGTCCAAAAGCAGATGTCGCTGTTCGATTATCGGGTGCAGCAGCAGCACTTGCTGTCCTACAACCTGACGGTGGAGCGGCAGTTGCCTTATTCCATGGCTCTGAGCCTGGCCTATGCCGGCTCCCGGGGAATTAACATCATAGGAACTCGCGATGGGAACCCAGCCATTCCCCAGGGGATCCCCGTAAATGGAGTTTGCGTGCCCCGCCCGCCCGGTCAGTCGTTCGACGTGAACCAACCCTACTGCTGGATGGTCCGCGACCCTTACAGGAACCCCGAGTTAGGCAACGTCACGTTGATTACGGCCCCGGCAAGCTCCTGGTACAACTCCCTTCAGTTCCAGATGTCGAAGCGGCTGAGTCGAGGTCTGCAATTCCAGAGTGCCTACACCTTCAGCAAGCTGCTTGATGAGCCGCAGGCCGAGGCGACCAACGTGGTTTCCTCGTCCCCGGTCCAGCCCACCGACATGCTCCGCCGGGACGTGGACAAAGGGCCGTCCGTCTTTGATGTCAAGCACAACTGGCGCCTCAATGCGATCTATCAGGTGCCGCGGCTGGTTGCAACGGAAGGGGTGATGGGCAAAATCCTGAACGGCTGGCAGGTGAGCAGCATCCTGTCGCTCCAGACCGGCTATCCCTTTACCGTGAACCTGCAAACGAACCGGTCCCGGTCTCAAGGCATCGGCACGAGCGCCAATATTGACCGGCCGAACCTGCTGCCGGGACGCAGCAACGAAAATATCACTTCGGGCGCCACGGCAGGCTGCCTGGGAGTGGCCGCAGGACGAGCACTGGGCACGCCGAACCTGTACTATGATCCCTGCGCCTTTACCGTTCCGGCGGCCGGGTTCTTGGGGAATGCGGGGCGGAATATCCTGCGCGGCCCCGGCCTGGCGAACTTGGATTTCTCCGTGGTGAAAAATACCGCGATCCGTTTCTTGGGGGAGAGCGGAAGGCTGGAGTTCCGGGCGGAGGTCTTCAATATCCTCAACCGTGCGAACTTTGCCACGCCGTCGCGTACCGTCTTCGCGGGCACCGCCGACGTGCAAGCCCCGATTTCCAGCGCGGGAGTCATCAGCGGCACCGGGTCGTCCACCTCGCGCCAGCTCCAGTTTGCGCTGAAGCTTGTGTTCTAGCGAGAATCGCAGAATATTGTGACAAGAGTTCGTCAGGGCACGACTTCAGTCGTGCCGAATGAGGGGAAGAAAGAAGGGAATTTCCTTGCGGCTTCAGCCGCTGAGGTGAGTTGCAACGCTGTGAGCGCATGGCTTATGATGCTGCCTCGAAGACCTCCCTCAGGGGCTAAAGCCCTCGTTCTTTCGGCCTGTGATCGGCATGGCTAAAGCCATGCCCTTACGCGTTTATGGCATAGAGGAGGAAACCATGCATCAACACGGTTTGGGGAGCGCGGATGCTGCCGTGGATCAGACCCGGCAGACGGGAGGGTCGTTTCTTTCCGGAGCCTCCCGCCGGGAGTTCCTGAAAGTGCTTGCGGTCGTAGGAGCGGGGGCGCTCCTGCGCGGAGAGCGGTCTGCGGCACAGACGACCACAAACCCCCGGCGGATTGATGTCCATCACCACTTCACCCCGCCCGCCTATCTCGAATTCACGCGGGCGAACAACCAGGGAGGCGGAGGCGGCGGTGGAAGGGGGCGCAGCGCCCCGGGCGGCCCCCTCAGCAGCGCCTATCCTGGTTGGACGCTGGCCGAGGACCTCGACGACATGGACCGCAGCGGCACCGCCACGGCCCTGCTCTCCATCACGACTCCGGGCTTTTGGTTCGGCGAATTGCAGGCCGTGCGCAAAGTGGCTCGGGAGTGCAACGAGTTCGCGGCGAAACTGGCCGCCGATCACCGCGGCCGTTTCGGCAGTTTCGCCACGATCCCGCTGGTTGACGCCGAGGGCGCCCTGCGCGAAATGGAATATGCGCTCGACACGCTGAAGGCGGATGGGATCGGTCTGTACTCCAACTATGGAGACAAATGGCTGGGCCATGCGTCCTTCGCTCCGGTGTACGAGGAACTGAACCGGCGGAAAGCCGTGGTGTATGTCCACCCCATCACAGGCAATTGCTGCCGGAACCTTCTTGCCCCGGATGTCGGCGACATGGTGGTGGACTACGGGGCGGACTCGACCCGCACGATTGCGAGCCTGATCTTCAGCGGCACGACCACGAAGTTTCCCGACATCACCTGGATTTTCTCCCATGGTGGCGGCATGATGCCCTTCGTGATTGAACGGTTCCTCTTGGGGGCGGAAGCCGAGGTGGTGCCGGGCATCGTGACCAAGGGGCAAGGCAACATTCCGCCGCCCAAAGCGACCAAAGGGGTTCTGCCGGAACTCAGAAAGTTGTACTACGACACCGCGCAGGCAACCAATCCGGTGGCCATGCGGGCGCTGCGGACGGTGGTGCCGGTATCGCAGATCGTTTACGGGACCGATTACTGGTACCGCAGCGCCGGGGAAACCGCCAAGGGCCTTACCACGAACAAGGTGTTCAATGACGCGGAACTGCAGGCAATCAACCGCGGCAACGCCGCCAGAATTCTGCCGCGGTACCGCGCCTAGCAAGAGTCTGCGCGCCGGAGATTCCGCCGGAATCGCGGATGGAGTGGAATCGCAAATCGGGAGGGCGAATGAAACAGCACGGTTTTCGGAGCGGTGATCTTGCGGGCGATCTTGTGATAGATCGGTGGTGGCAACAGGGCGTATCTCTTATGGCCGGCGCCACCCGTCGGGAGTTTCTGAAAGCCCTGGCCGCGACCGGGGCGGGAGTGATGCTCCCGGGGAGCGGGTTGCTCGCGCAGACGGCTCGCCCGTCCGCCCGCGCCAATCCCCGCCGGATTGACGTGCACCATCACATGCAGCCGCCGGAATATTTGCGGCGGAGAACCCAGCAGACCACAAATCGCAATTGGACCCCCGCAAAATCGGTTGAAGATATGGACAAGAATGGCACCGCCACCGCCATCCTGTCGGTGACGACTCCGGGTGTCTGGTTCGGGGATCCGCAAGAGGCACGGGCCCTGGCGCGCATCGTCAATGAGTACGGAGCGCAAGCGAACCGGGACCATCCCGGACGCTTCGGCTTTTTCGCCGTCCTGCCGATGCCCGATCCGGAAGGGAGTCTGCGGGAGATCGAATACGCCTTCGACGTGCTGAAGGCCGACGGCGTCGGCTTGTTCACCAGTTACCAAGACAAATGGCTCGGCGACCCGGTCTTTGCGCCGGCCTTCGCGGAGCTTAACCGCCGCAGGGCCGTCGTATTTGTTCACGTCACCGTGCCCAATTGCTGCCAGAATCTCTTTCCCGGCCATTCCGGATTTCGGGCCGAGGTGGACTACGACACCACCCGCACCGTCGAGAGCCTTTTTATGAGCGGGGCGCTCGCCAAGTTTCCCGACATCCGCTTCATCTTTGTGCATTCGGGCGGAACGCTGCCGGTGATGGCCGGCCGCATCAACGATCGGATTCCCCGTGACCGCAGGGACCTGGCGCCCCTCGGCGTGCTGGGGGAAGTAAAGAAGTTTTATTACGAAGTGGCGCACGCGACCTATGCCATGCCTCTGGCCGCGCTCACAAAGCTGGTTCCGATGTCGCAGATTTTGTTCGGAACCGATTACCCGGTCGAGCCGTTCGAGACCACGACCTTGCCGCTCGCCGAATACGGATTTTCAGCCCGGGACCTGCAAGCAATTGACCGCGGGAATGCCGAACGATTGTTCCCGCGACTGAAAGCGTGAGGAGCACAGGAATCGAACTGCGTTCGCCGGGACCGAAGCCCGGCGTCAATCTCTGGGGGTGACGGAAAGGAGAAGTCATGAAAAAAGTCCTGAGGGACTTCCGAGTGAAATCCTTGGTTAGTCTTGTCCTGGTCTTCTTCTTGGCTTGCGCCAACCTTTGGGCGCAGGCCACGGCTCAAATCAACGGCCGCGTTCAGGACGCCAGCGGGTCGGTTGTGCCCGGCGCCGAGGTCCGGGCGACGCAGTCCGAAACGAATGTGGTCCGAACTACTATCACGGAGGCGGACGGCAGCTATGTGCTGATCAATCTGCCCATCGGGCCGTATCGCTTGGAGGTCAGCAAGGAAGGCTTTGCCACGTATGTGCAATCCGGCATCGTGTTGCAGGTGAACAGCAGCCCGACCGTCAATGCCGCGCTGCAAGTTGGGACCGTGACCCAACAGGTCGTGGTCGAAGCCAGCGCGGCGATGGTCGAGACGCGGACCTCGGGTGTCGGCCAGGTTGTGGAGAACCAGCGGATTCTGGATCTGCCGCTCAACGGCCGCAATGTGACCGACCTGGTCACCCTGGCCGGCGCGGCGGTGCAGACGTCAACGTCGAGCACGAGGTTGTTCGGCGGGATCCCCTTCTTCGGCATCGCCGGAGGGGTGCCCTTCGGAACCGACTACCGCCTCGACGGGGCCAATCACCTCAATTTCCTGACCGGCGTGACTATGCCGATTCCCTTCCCGGACGCGGCGCAGGAGTTCAAAGTGGAGACCAGCGGGCTCAACGCCCAGCGCGGGAATTCCTCCTCCGTCGAGGTGGTAACCAAGGCGGGGACCAACGAGTTTCACGGCGCTTTGTTTGAATTCCTGCGAAACGATAAGACCAGCGCCCGGCAATATTTCTCGGTTACCCAGAGCACGCTGAAGCGGAATCAATTCGGCGGAACCATCGGGGGACCGATCCGGAAGGATAAGCTGTTTTTCTTCGGAGGCTTCCAGGGAACCACGCTGCGTTCGGACCCGGCCAGCCAAATCCGCTTTATTCCCACGCCAGCCATGATCAACGGAGACTGGACTGCTTTCGCCTCGCCCGCCTGCAACCAGGGCATTCAGAGAACCTTGCGAGGCCCGGGATGGATCAACAATATCCAAACCAATCCCGCGGCCAACTTCTCACCCCCGGCCGTATTCATCGCCCGGAAAATTATCGAGAGCCAGCAGTCGCCGCCCAACGATTGCGGCCAGGTGACCATCGGCGTGCCGACCCGCCAGAACGAGTTCCAGTACACAGGCAAGATTGACTGGCAATTGAACGACAAGCAATCGGCGTTTTTCCGGTTTGTGGCCACCACGCAAGAAATTCCCAATAGCTTTTCGCTCGGCGCTGCGGGGCAGAACCTGTTGAATTCTTCCACGCACGGCGTGAGCGCCCTGGCCCAGTCGCATGCGCTCGGGCATACCTACGTAATTAACCCCAACATGATTAACGCCGCTCGGATCTCGGTCAATCGCACGGCCACGACTTATGCCTATACCAACAAGACCTTCTCGTTCTGTGCAGCGGGTGTCAATATGTGGTGTGTCGAACCGGACGTCCTGGGATCCATTCAAGTTGCCGGCGCCGGCGGAGGGTTTTCGATTGGCGGCGGCGGCGGCGGCGGGGCCCTCTGCTGTGGCTCCAACTGGGTGCCCACCAACTACGCCGTAAACGACGATGTGAGTTGGGTTCGCGGGGCCCACCAGATAACCCTCGGCGTCGGAAGTTGGCACGGAAGGGTGAATGAAACCACCTGGTTTGCCCCCACGGCCTTCTTTGGCTTCAACGGCCAGGTGACCGGCATGGGCATGGGGGACTTCTTCATGGGGAACGTGAACCGCTTCTTCCAAGGCCTTCTGAACTCGCACCGCAACACGCAATGGTTCGTGAACATGTATCTCACCGACACCTGGAAGATGACCCCGCGCCTGACGCTGAACTTGGGGATTCGTTGGGAGCCGTACATCCCGCAAAACGTTCCCAATGGCGCCGTTTACAACTTCGACATCAACCGGTTCTCGGCGGGGACCAGGAGCACGGCGTTCGTGAATGCCCCAGTTGGTTTTCACTATCCTGGCGACCCGGGCTTTCCCGGCAAAACGGGCATTAACAGCAAATGGGCGCATTTCGCGCCGCGTGTGGGGTTGGCGTGGGATCCGTTCGGAGATGGCAAAACCTCGCTGCGGGCCTCGTTCGCTTACGGGTATGCCTTCAATTCGGGGATTTGGCGCGAAGATGCTTCCGGCTCGAACCCCTGGGGCGGTCGGACGGTGCTCACCAATCCTGCGGGTGGCTTCGCCAATCCCTGGCAGGGTTCTCGCCGAGGAAATCCTTTCCCCTACGCGGTTGACAAGAATGTAGTGTTTACAGACAGAGGATTGTTTCTCTCGCAGGCCTATGATCTCAAGACGCCAATCTTTTACACCTGGAACCTCGGTGTGCAACGCCAGTTTGGGGAGGCTTGGCTCGTCTCGGCGACCTACTTGGGAACGCGCACGCAGCACATCTGGACTCAGAACGCCATCAATCCTGCCCAGATTGTCCCGAGCACAAGCCCTCTGGGCACCTGTCCCCCCGGTGTATTCACGGGTTGCAACGCGATCGCCAATACGGATGCGCGCCGCCGTCTCTCGCTGTTGAATCCGACCGAGGGGCAGTTTATCGGGCCCATGGCGGAATTTGACGACGGGGGTACGCAAATCTACCACGGCCTTCTGCTTTCCCTCCAGCGGCGGCTCAGCCGCGGCGTAAGCGTGAGTGCGAACTGGACCTGGTCCCATTGCATCGGCGTTTATTCCGACATTAACTCCAATGGCCCGCCGGCGGATGAAACCTACACCATGCCCGGCAACCGCAACTTTGATCGCGGCAATTGCGATCAGGACCGGCGGCATCTGGCCAATATCTCGTTCGTGGCCCAAACCCCGCGGTTTTCCGACACTGCCGCTGGAAAGCTGTTGGGTGGCTGGCAGTTCTCCGGCATTTACCGCTTCACCAGTGGCACGCCGATCGTCCTCCTGAATGGCGTGGACCGGGCGCTGACGGGAGTTGCCCGGCAGCGGCCCAATCAGGTGCTCCAAGACGCCTACCTGGACAAGTCGGGCAAAGGTGGAAGCGTATACCTCAACGCGGCGGCCTTTCAGCTACCGCCATTCGGCTCTTTGGGAAACGTGGGCTGGAACAGTCTGGTCAACCCCAGCACCTGGAATCTCGACCTGGGCCTTTCGAGACGATTTGCCATTCGGGAGAGAATGAACCTGGAAGTACGAGCCGAGGCGTTCAACTTCACCAACAGCTACCGGCCCAACCCGCCCACGGGTTCGGCCTTGGGCTTGCCCGGCTACCTGGTTCCGACCAATGCCCAGTTCGGCAGGATTCTCGCCGCGTTGGATGCGCGGATTACGCAGTTCGCCTTGAAGTTTACTTTTTAGAGAAAACGCAGCAGGGAGCGACAATGAAAGATCAGTTTCTTGGGAGCGACGAGGCTGTCGTGTGTCTGGACCCGCAGACGGATGCGACGCTTCCCTCTGGCGCCTCGCGCCGGGAATTCCTGAAAGCCTTGGGCGCGGCCGGAGTGGGAGCGATGGTGCTGCCGGCGAGCGGGCTGATCGCGCAGACGGCTCCGCCGGCGAACCGCGCCAACCCCCGCCGCATTGACGTGCACCACCACATGTATCCGCCGGAGTACGTGAAGCGCAGGGGAAGCGTCGGATCGGGTTCGAAGTGGACGCCAGCCGCTTCAATTGACCAGATGGACAAGTATGGCATCACGACCGCCATCGCTTCGATCACCACCCCCGGCATCTTTTTTGGAAACCTGGAGGAAACGCGCAGCCTGGCGCGAATCTGCAATGACTACGGCGCGGAGATGGTCCGGGATCATCCGGGCCGCTTCGGGCTGTTCGCGGTCCTTCCGCTGCCCGACCCGGACGCCAGCCTGCGGGAGGTGGAATACGCCTACGATACGCTCAAGGCGGACGGCATCGTTTTGCTGAGCAGCTATGGCGGGAAATATCCGGGCGATCCGGCCTTCACGCCGGTGTTCGAGGAGATGAATCGCCGCAAGGCCGTTGTATTTCTGCACGTGACCGTGCCGCCGTGCTGCACCAGTCTCGTTCCCGGCGGCCCCTCTTCGATGAGCGAGGGGGATTTCGACCTGACCCGCACCATCCAGAGTTTCCTTTTGAACGGCACCTTCTCCCGATTCCCCGATATTCGCTACATCGTGTGCCATTCGGGCGGAGTGCTGCCCGTGATGGCCGGGCGTATCCAAGACCGATTTCCCAAGGACCGCGCCGACCGGATCCCCAACGGGATTTTCTACGAACTGAAGAGGCTTTACTACGAAGTCGCGCACGCCACCTTTCCAGCGCCCCTGGGCGCGCTGACGAAGTTCGTTTCGATGTCGCAGATCTTGTTTGGAACCGATTACCCGCCGGAGCCGATCGAGACGACGACCAAGCCGCTCGCTGAATTCGGATTTTCGGCCAGGGACCTGCAAGCAATTGACCGCGGGAACGCGGAGCGGCTGTTTCCGCGACTGAAAGGGTGAAGGCGCTGAGAAGGAACCGCGTTGTCCGGGATCGGGTCTGACGTTAACCTCTCAGCGTAATTCATTAGTCATCCGAAGGAGGAATCATGGAAAACGTTCTGCAAAGAAGAGTGGGGATCGCACTTTCTTTTCTATTCGGTGCAGGGTTATTCATTTCTGCCGGCTGGGCACAACTGCCGACTGCCACAATCCTGGGAGTGGTGAAGGATTCCAGCGGCGCGGTCGTGCCGGGGTCCACATTGACGGCAAGAAATGTGGAGACCGGGCAAACCAGAACGGCCATCAGCGCAGGGGATGGCTCCTACCGGTTCTCCGCGTTGCCGGTGGGCAGCTAC
>MEKR01000167.1 GCA_001767035.1 Acidobacteria bacterium RIFCSPLOWO2_02_FULL_61_28 | reverse complement strand
CGCGGTCCTTCGCGTCCGGATTGGTTCCACGAGTGGCCACACGCGGCAAGAATCGCGGTGGTGGTGATCGTTTTGCACGAGTGGGAATCAGTACCCTGGCACCGAAGCCGGCCGATGCCCGCCAACGCTCACCATAAGTTCGATTTCCTCGCGCTTGGCGCCCGAGAATTCGGGGCAAGACATGGTGTCTGGCGCCTTCTGGACGTGCTGGACAAGCATGGTGTCAAGGCGACGATGGTTACCAGCGGCCTCGTCGCCGAACTGTTCCCGGAAGGCGTGCGTGCGGCCAAAGAGCGGGGCCACGAGGTCGCCGCGCACCAGTGGGATCAAGCTGTCTTTCCGTTCATGTTCCAATCCCGGGAACAAGAACGGTCGTCGCTCGTCAGGACCAGGGAAGCCCTTGAAAAGGCATCCGGCGAACGAATACTGGGCTACATGTCGCCCGGTCCGCGGCCGACGCCCTTCACGCTCGAGTTGCTGGCTGAGCTCGACTTCCGTTGGACGTGCGACTACGTGGACGCCGAAATCCCCTACCTCATTTCGGTGAACGGGCGGCGAATCGTTTCGGTAGGCTACGGCGTACCCGGCTTCGTCGACGCTGACTTGATCCCCCATGGCATTGTCCAGGGGCTGCAGGAGATGAAATACGCATTCGACGCGGCGTACGAGGAGTCGGAGCGCCACCCGATGAAGTTCTGCTACGCGGTCCACACCCACTGGGGTGGCACTCTCGGGATGACGCGGTTACTCGATGATTTTCTGGTCCACGTGCGCGGCCACCCGGGCGTCTGGTTCCCGCGCTGCATCGACTTGGCCGAGTTCTGGGCTACCCATTCAGACGTGTAGGCGTCGCTCCGACCCACCCCGGACGTTCAACCGCCTTCTTCCAGCACCGATAGTCGCACGTCGTCCTCGATCAGGCGCCAGATGCGCTCGACATAGGCGACGAACTCGGGCGAGCGCTTGACCGATAGCGGGCGCGGCCACGGCAGGTCCACCGCCACGATCTCACTGATCCGCCCCGCGCGCCGGCTGAACACGACGACGCTGTCGGAAAGATAGACCGCCTCGTCGGTCTGGTGGGTGATGAACAAAAGCTCGGGGCCGCGCCTGCCTCTCTCAAGCGAGCGCGAACACCGTCACGCCGTAGGCCTCCGCTGCCTGCCGGTGGCCATGATCCAGCGTCGCGAGAGGCAGCTTGAGGCTTCGCGCCAGATCAAAATACAAGGCATCGTAGCCCTGAAGGTGGTACCGTCTGGCGAGTTCCACCACCCGCCGCGCGGTAAATAGCTCGATGTGCACGTAGATATCAAAGTTGTCGAGGTCCTCGAGAGCCTCTCGCAACTTTCCGCGTTTCAAAACTTTGCGTCGATACTCGCGAAGCAGTACGTGCCCCATTTCGACTCCCCACTGCACAGGAACGTGCAGGATGGCGCCTTCGACGGCTGCAACATTGACGGCAGCCGCATAAGCCGCGCGTTCGGGAGTTTCCTTGAGGAACCAGGCGAGCGAGACGCTGGCGTCCAGCACCAGCTCGGTCGCCATCAGCGTGCGAGACGTTCGCCGCGGGCTTCGGCGAGCGCCTGCGCTGCTGTGCGTGTGGTGCGGGTTTTTTGCAGCCTGCGGATATTTGCCGCGATTCGCCTTCCCGCGGCCCGGCGCTTCGCCGCGACAACTCTGCGAACGATGATTACAGGTTCGGAGACTTTCATTGCTGCCGTTTCGCTATCCCGCGATCGAAGCTGGTAATTGGTTATTCTACTCCTCCGCCATCGCCGGGGAAAACCGCGGTCAAGTCCCATCCCACCCGCCCCCCTTCCTCCAGCACCGATAGTCGCACGTCGTCCTCGATCAGGCGCCAGATGCGCTCGACGTAGGCGACGAACTCGGGCGAGCGTTTGACCGATAGCGGGCGCGGCCGCGGCAGGTCCACCGCCACGATCTCACTGATCCGCCCCGCGCGCCGGCTGAACACGACGACGCGGTCGGAAAGATAGACCGCCTCGTCGATCTGGTGGGTGATGAACAAGACCGTCTTCCGGCCGCTCGACCTGCCGTTGTTGCGAGGATCGGTGCGCAGGCCGCATCTGCGCCCTCGTCCGGGTGATGCGCTGCGGCGTGGGCGGCATACCGCCCGCGCACGCCTGGAGCCGTCGTCGGTGAGTTCCACGAGAGCTACAATGCTCATTGAATGATCGGCCTGAAAGAAAGCGCGCCATGTCAAAGAAAATTCCGCTGACTCTCGCCTGCGGCGACTATGAAATCGTCCGCGCGTTGAAGGAGGGCACCGTCCGCCCGGACGGCATCGAGCTGACCGTGCTGACTGCCATGGACGCGGCGACTCGCCACTGGCGCTTCCTGCGCAGCCGCGAGTTCGACGTAGCGGAAGTGTCGAGCTCGTCGTACATCATGGCGCGGGACCGGGGCTTGCCATTCGCGGCCATTCCGGTATTCCTGCACCGCAGATTCCGCCACGGTTTCGCCTTCATCAACACCACCAAAGGCATCAGGAAGCCGACCGATCTGATCGGCCGAAAAATCGGCATACAGTCCTTCCAGGTGAGCGCCACGCTCTGGCTGCGCGGCATCCTCGAGCGCGAGTACGGGGTGCCCCACCGGTCGATCGAATGGTTCGCCGAGCTCGACGAGGACATCCCATTCTCCACGCACCCGGATCTTTCGCTCACGCGGCTTCCCCATTCGAAATCGATCGAAGTCATGCTGGCCGAGGGAGAGCTGGACGCCGTGCTCCATTCCGACCTGATCGGGCCCCTGCGCGATAAAGACCCCCACGTGGCGCGGCTTTTCCCGGACTACAAGCAAGAAGAACTGGCGTACTACCGGAAGACGGGCATCTTTCCGATCATGCACGTGATGGGCATCCGGCCGGAAATCGTTCAACGCAACCCGTGGATACCGATCAATCTCTTCCATGCCTTCAACGAATCCAAGTCCATCGCGATGAAGCGCATGGAAAACCCGCGCATCGTGCCGCTCGTCTGGTACCGCGAGGCTTGGGAAGAGCAGGAGCAGATTTTCGGCAAGGACCCCTGGGACTACGGCCTGAGCGAACAGAACCGCAGGACCATCGAAACGCTGGTCGGCTATTCGCACGATCACGGCCTGATCGGTCGACGCATTCCCGTCGACGAGCTGTTCATCGACGTGTCTCAGGGCCGAAAGCGCGGCAACGAAATCAGGATCTAGGGCCTGTTCACATTCACCGCGCGATCGCTTCAGTCGACCACTATCCGGGCGGTTTTCGCGAGCTGTGCCCAGCGGGCGAGCTGAACGCGAAGCATGGTCATCAGTTCCTCGGGCGATACGACGCGCGGCTCGAACAGCATTCCGCCGAGTCGTTCCGCGAACTCCCGGGAGTTGACCACGGCCGCAAGCTCGGCAGAAAGCCTCGCAACGATTTCGTGAGGCGTTCCTGCGGGAGCAAAAAGTCCCTGCCAGCTCGAGGCTTCATAACCCGGGAAACCCGACTCCGCAACCGTGGGCACGTTGGGAAGAATCCGCGCGCGCTTCGCGGACGTAATGGCCAGAATCCGTACCTTTCCCTGCTTTTCCAATGGAGCCGCGACGGGCAAAGCGTTGATGAACACCGGGACCTGCCCGTTCGCACTGTCCTGCATGGCCGGGGCGCAACCGCGGTAGGCGACATGCGTCATCTCAACGGCGGCCGAAAGCTTGAGGAGCTCTCCGGCGAGATGCATCGCCGTGCCCGCGCCGCAACTCGCATACGCGAGCTTGCCCGGATCCGCTTTCGCCAGCGCGAGCAGTTCCCCCAGGGACTTTGCCGGAACCGACGAATTCACGCCGATCACGATGTAGCCCTCCGCTATCAAGCCGATGGGCGCGAGACTGCGCAGGACATCGTAGGGAGTGTTCCGGGAAACGCTCGGAGCCACGACGAGCGTATCGTTGGTGAACAGCAGGGTGTATCCGTCGGCCGGCGACTTCACGACGAACTCGGTACCGATGTTGCCCGATGCACCGGTGCGGTTCTCGACCACGACCGCCTGCCCGAAGCGCTCGGCGAACCTCTGAGCCAGAAGCCGCGCGAGGATATCGGTGCCGCCTCCCGCCGGATAGGGGACAACCATCTTCACCGTCCGCGAGGGATAGGTTTGCGCGCCAACGTCGGCATTCGACAGGAGCATGAGCGCTGCAACGAACGTGAAAAGGGCCGCTTTCATGGGGGTTCTTCCAACTGCACATGTTGGCTTGAACATTATAGAAGGTCTCAGGGACGCGTACGGGTGAATTTTGGACCCTCGCCGTCGCTCTGACTCACCCCGGACGTTCAACCGCCTTCCTCCAGCACCGATAGTCGCACGTCGTCCTCGATCAGCCGCCAGATGCGCTCGACGTAGGCGACGAACTCGGGCGAGCGCTTGACCGACAGCGGGCGCGGCCGCGGCAGGTCCACCGCCACGATCTCGCTGATCCGCCCCGGGCGCCGGCTGAACACGACGACGCGGTCGGAAAGGTAGACCGCCTCGTCGATCTGGTGGGTGATGAACAAAACCGTTTTTCGGCCGCTCGACCAGATGCGCATGAGTTCCGACTGCATGATTTCGCGCGTCTGCGCATCAAGCGAGGAGAACGGTTCGTCCATCAGCAGTACTTCGGGATTGACCGCGAGAGCGCGGGCAAGGTTAACCCGCTGGCGCATGCCGCCCGAGAGCTGGCGCGGATAGTAGTTCTCGAATCCGCCGAGTCCGACCAGGCGCAGCAGCGCCTGGGTG
This sequence comes from Acidobacteria bacterium RIFCSPLOWO2_02_FULL_61_28, assembly GCA_001767035.1. GTDB lineage: Bacteria > Acidobacteriota > Terriglobia > 2-12-FULL-54-10 > 2-12-FULL-54-10 > 2-02-FULL-61-28. The sequence continues at coordinate 3,445 of MEKR01000167.1, read as the reverse complement.
CGGCTGCGCGTTTCGGGGTTGATCGCACCGTTGACCTCAAGCCCGATGAAGGCGTTGTTGAACACAGTGCGCCACGGCAGGAGCGAATCCGCCTGAAACACGAAGCCGCGGTCCATGCCGGGTTTGGTGACGGGGTGGTCGTCGATTCGAATGCCTCCGTGGTCGGCAGACTCCAGGCCGGCAATGATGCGCAGAAACGTTGTCTTGCCGCAGCCCGATGGGCCGACGAAGCTCACGAACTCCCCCGGTGTCACCGCGAGGCTGACATCCTCCAGCACGGCGAGGCCGCCGAAGGACTTGTGCAGACTCGCCACGGTGAGCTTGGCAGCACCCATGGCTCACTCGTAGTTCCAGGGGACGAGGCGGCGCTCCAGCGCCTGAAATGCCGCGGTCAGCAGGATCCCCGCCGCCGCCAGCACGACGACGCCGGCGAACAGCTTCGGCATGTTGAATATCTCGGCCGACTGGATGATCAGGTAGCCCAGACCCGCGCGCGCGCCGAACAACTCGCCCACGACGACGCCGATCAGGCCGCGCCCGACGCCGAGCCGCAGGCCCGCGAGAATGAACGGCAGCGCCGAAGGCAGCGATACTTTCATGAAGATCTGCATCTGGTTCGCGCCGAACGATCGCACCGCCTCGACCAGTTGCCGGTCCGCGTTCCGCACCCCCGCCTCGGTATTGATGATGACCGGGAAAATCACCAGGCTCACCACCACCGCGACCTTCGACCAGATCCCGATTCCGAACCATAGAATGAGGAGCGGGGCGAGCGCGATGATCGGCGTCGCGTAAAGGCCGGATACCCACGGATTGACCGCCGCGGCGGTACGCCGGGAAGCCGCGGTCGCAAGCCCGATCGGTATGCCGAGCGCGACGGCGATCGCGAAGCCGATCAGGAACTCCTGCCCGCTGACCCAGGCATGATGCTGCAACGCGCCTTCTTGCCACAGTTGCACCAGCGCCAGCGCGGTCTGCCATGGGGTTGCGAGGAACAGAGAGTTCTTGACCAGAACCCGGCCGACGAATTCCCATAGCGCAAGCCCGCCGAGGATCGACGTCCAGGCGACCAATTGGAGTTTCAGACCGCCGCCGCGCGGCTCGCGGCGCGGCGCCCCGACGCTCGCCTCCGTTGCACCCGTATCGGCCGCTGCGGCGTGGCTCCGGGTAGCGCTCACCCGCCCGTTCCCGCCTGCTTAGCGCGCAGTACGCGCGGCCTTGAGGAACGAGTCATCGACGAACTTCGACATCGGCGCGACCGGCTTGGGCAGGTCGCCGAGTTCGGCGACGGCGGCGAGCATGCGGTTGAAACCGTCCGGCGGCATGGTCCCGTCCCGCCTGAACGCCTGCAGCTCGCCGAAGAACAGATCGTAGGTCTTGGCCACGTCGTCGGGTTTCGCGCCGACCGATTTGACCAGGATGTTCACGGCCTCGGCCCGGTTTTTCTTGTCGTACAGCCACTCGATCCCCTGGTGCACGGCTTTGATGAAGCCGACCACGGCATTGCGGTTGGATTTGGCCCAGTCGGTGTTCACGCCGTAGCCGCTGAAGGGAAACCCCGGCAGCACCTTGTGCACTGCGCCCAGGTCGGTGTAGCCCATACCTTGCGCCTGAAAGTCGAACGGCGAGGTAAGCAATACGGCATCCGCCCCGCCAGCCGCGAGCGCGGCGAAACGCGCGCTGGTGGCGCCGGAGAAAAGCAGATCGAAGTCGCCCGGCTTGAGCCCGGCAGGCTTCACCAGCGCCTCGAGATAGATCATGGTCACGTCCTTGGAGCCGCCTATCATGACCTTCTTGCCTTTGAGGGCGGCGATCGATTTGATGTCCTTCCCGGCCATCAGGTTGTAGGGCGGCTGGGCCACTTCGTAATCGATGATCTTCACCGGTGCGCCCTGGTCGATGGCGCGCAGGAGGTCGGGAAGCCCCGCCTCGCCGATGTTGATGGCGCCGGCCGCAAGCTGCTGCGCGGCCTTGGGGCTGCCGCCGGTCGCCACGATGTCCAGCTTGACGTTCGCCCGATCCATCATGCCCTTTTCGATCGCCACGTACACCGGCCACTGCAGCGCCAGCTTGGCGACCACGCCCAGAATGATGGTGTCCGCGGCCCGCGCGTTGCCGGTGCCGAATCCGATCCCTACCGCGAGGGCAAATGCGGCGCCGAGCACCTGAAAAGTCCGCTTTCCTTTCTGCATGGTAGTCCTCCGTTTTTGCGCAGCGTTAGAACGACGCGCTCGATTTCGCGGTCGATCATCCCTCGCCGGTCGCGAGCCACACGTCGTGGTATGCGGCAATGTAGCACAGCGCCGAGTCGTTTAGTTCGGGGAAACAACGGAAGCCAAAGTATAGCTTCATCAATCAAGCCCTGCGGGAGCAGGAGATTGCTTTCCGTGGCGACGGCTCGCAAACCGGGAGTTTGCTATATTCCCGGTCTGGTCGAGGCGATGGGGTGCCTTCCACTATTACTATCCGACGTTTCCTTCCCCGTGAACATGGGCAACGTCGCGAAACGCCGGACCTGAAAATATGGGAGTGAACGATGGGAGAACGATCCTTGAAATTCCTGGCCGCGGTGGCTCAATTCGCCCCGGTTTTTCTCGACCGCGAAGCGACCGTCGACAAGGCTTGCAAGATCATCGCCACGGCCGCCGAAGGCGGAGTCCGCCTGATCGTCTTTCCCGAGGCCTGGATTCCCACTTTTCCTTATTGGCCGCGAGCTCTCCCGCACCCGCATCGAAAGTTGAGCGTGGACGCCTATGTGGACCTTTACCGAGAGGCAGTGGAGATTCCCAGCCCGGCAACGGACCATCTGTGCGCCGCCGCCCGCAAAGGCCGCATCACCGTGGTCATGGGCATGAACGAGAAGGAGAGCCGCCAGGGCGGCACCATGTACAACACCCTGCTCTACATCGGACCGAATGGGGAGATTCTCGGAAGACACCGCAAGCTCGTGCCCACGTTCGAGGAGCGCTGCGTGTGGGGCATGGGTGGAGCCGACAGCCTGCAGGTCTACTCCACCGAGCTCGGGCGCCTGAGCGGGCTTGTCTGCGGCAATAATTCCATGACGCTGGCGAAATACGCGCTGCTCTCCCTGGGGGAGCAGCTTCACGTCGCAGTCTGGCCAAATCGCACCGGGATGAAGGACATGGTCGACGTGGTAAGCCGGAATTACGCCATCGAGGGCCAAGTGTTCGTCCTGAGCGCCTGCGGTTATATAGCGGCGGACCAGATCCCGGACAATTTTCCTCTGAAGTCCCAGACCGAATGGGCGATCTGCGGAGGCAGCGGCATCATCGACCCCATGGGCAATTATCTGGCCGGCCCGATCTACGACCGGGAGGAATTGATCCACGCGGAGATCGATCTGGACAGGATCGTTGCCGCCAAGAGCATCCAGGACACGACCGGACACTATTCGCGCCCCGATCTTCTGCGCCTGCAGATCGTG
>MEKR01000166.1 GCA_001767035.1 Acidobacteria bacterium RIFCSPLOWO2_02_FULL_61_28 | reverse complement strand
GTGGACGTTGCTCGCGGTCCTGCTGGGAGGAGCCGTTGCCTTGATTGGTCTCATCCGCTTCGCGCGTAAGAAAGCAGGGGAGTAGGGAACAGGGAATAGGGAATAGGGAAGAGGGAAGAGGGAATGGTTCTGTTTCGGTTTTTTCACTATTCCCTACTTACCATTCCCCATTCCCTAACCACCACTCCCTGGCGGTCCCTTCGACTTCGCTAAGGGCAGGCGCGACTCTGATGGCATTTGATACGAGCATGAACACCCGCATCTCCGTGATTATTCCCGCGCTCAATGAAGCAGGCGTGATTGCTGGCGCTTTGGCATCGGCGGCGGCAGAGCCGGATGCCGAACTGATTGTGGTGGACGGCGGAAGCCGCGACGCGACCGCGGAGATCGCGCGCTCCCACGGGGCCACCGTCGTAACGGCGCCCTTGGGCCGGGCGTGTCAGATGAATGCCGGCGCCCATATCGCCACGGGGGAGTACTTGCTCTTTCTCCATGCAGACACGCGTCTGGCTCCGCGCTATGCGGATGAAGTGCGCCGGATTCTAGGCTTGCCGGGTGTCGCGGCGGGAGCGTTTGAACTCAAAATAGACGGGACCGGATGGGGACTTCGCCTGGTCGAGCGAGCCGCAAACCTGCGGTCGCGGCTCCTCGAGCTTCCCCTGGGGGATCAGGCTTTCTTTCTCAAAGCCGCGCTGTTTCGCAGTCTCGGCGGGTATTCGGAAATTCCCTTGCTGGAGGACCTGGAGCTGGCGCGACGACTGCGCCGCCGGGGACGAATTGTCACGGCTTCGATTCCGGCGCTGACCTCGGCCCGCCGCTGGGAGAGCGTCGGCCCCCTCCGCGCGACTCTGCTCAACCAGTTTTTCCTGCTGGCCTATCTCGCGGGAATTCCGCCCCGGCAGATTGCAACCTGGTACTACCGGCGTGGCTGATCCGTGGGGAGTTCTCTGGGCAGAATGGCGAGAAGCTATTTCAAAACCGCGTCTTTTCGACAGGGTACGACTGAACCTGGATAATTCATGAACGACTTGGATTTTTCTCTAGCCCAGGTGTTTACGCCTGGGTCTATGAGAGCCCCCATTTTTTAGCCCCCTTCAGGGGCTTGCGCCTGCGAACAGGGACGGCAAGGGCTAAAGCCGAAGGAGTAAAACCGCTAAAGCGGCTTGGCGATATATTCTGCTGATAACCCCGGCCTGAAGGCCGGGGCTAGAGAAAAGGGAAGGCGTCAGGCCGCCTTCCGCCGGGCAGCCTGTGCGGGAGCGGCCTTCCGTCCGCAGATCGGCGCTTGGGGCCGCAGGGAGGGCTGTGGCATTACTTGCGGTGGCTTGCGGGCCGCCGTGCTTATCCGTTTTTGTAAGCGCGCGAGGCCCTGGCTGTGGAGTTGGGAAACGCGGCCCTGCTTGACACCGAGGACCTGCCCAATCTCCTTCATGGTGAGCTGTTCGTAGTAATACATGGAAACCACGAGACGCTCCTTGGCCGGGAGGCGATCCACGGCGTCGGCCAACACCTGGCGCATTTGCTCCTTTTCCACGGTTGTCTCGGGAGAGTCGGCCGGATCGGCCAGCTCCGCCAGCAGGTCCCGCGAACCCTCTTCGGGGTTTTGTTCCGGGAAGGAAACCGCGTGAAACTCTCCGGAGGAGGCCGAGTCCTGCATCCATTGTTCGAGTTCGGAGGCGCTCAATCCGATCTCGAGGGCGATGTCTTCCTGCGTGGCAGATTCGCCCAGGCGCTGTTCCGCTGCCGCGAATGCTTCGTCGAGCTTGCGGTTGCGCTGCCGCACCGAGCGAGGCCGCCAGTCGAGTGACCGCAGATAATCAAGCATCGCTCCCTCGACGCGCCGGTTGGCGTAGGTTTGGAACTTGATGCCGCGCTCGGGGTCGAAGCGGTCGGCGGACTGAAGCAGGCCGACCAGACCCACCTGAATCAGGTCTTCGACGTCCACGTGCGCCGGCAAGCGGCTCGCCATGCGATTCGCCAGATACCGCACTCCCGGCAACGACGTATTCACCATCTCGTGCAGTGGATCGCCTGCAACGGGGCAGGCGGGGGAAGGGGTGACGGCTACCGTAAGCGACATGGCGTCTCCTTTTTCGACAATGCGGTTTGGTCCTTTTTCCTGCGTCTCGGGTTCGGTTGCTTGCGTTCGATTCCCGGGGGGACGGCAGGCTAAAAGCAAACGCGATGCCGAATGCCTAGCCCTTTCGGATGTTGGGGATACAGATTTCGGGAGTGCTCGCGGACGGCAAAACTGTCAAGTCTTTGAGCAGACCTGTCAGCTTATCGAGCGGAAGCGAACCGGAGCACGAATTCGTAAATTCCGAATTCCGAATTCCAAACCGAATCGTTGGGTCGGGCGATTTTGGATTGGGAGCTTTGAATTTGTTTGGAATTTGGAATCCGGAATTTTGAGCGACGGCAGAATCACGACGTGATGGGGAGTGCTCTACATTATCGAGGCCGCTCCATCCTCTATTGCAAGACTATCTGGCTTCTAGCCGCGCCCAAAGAGCAAATAGCAAGTGACTGCGCCGACGACCGTCATGGAGAGTCCCCACGCCAGCAGCTTGTTGAACAGTAACCGCACGTCTTCGGTCACGGGCGCAGCGGCCAGACACAGCGCCCCGGTCGTCGAGAGCGGCGATACGTCCACCAGATGCGCCCCGACGTTCATGGACGACGCGATGGCGAACGCATCGCCGCCGCCGAGGCGCTCGATCAGTCCGGGGATGGTGGGCAGGAACGCCGGCAGAACGACTCCGGAAGTGCTGCTGTAGACCGAGATCAGGCCGGTCACAAACGCGGTCACCCCCGTTGCCGTGTCGCGCGAAGTAAGCCGCGCCAGCAAGTCCACGAACAGGTCCAGCCCTTGCGTCTTCTCGAGCAGCGCAATCAACACCGTCACGCCGCTCACCATCAGGATCACGGCCCACGGCATTTTCCTCACCGACTCTTGATGGTCGGCGACGCGCAGCAGCGCCAGCAGCACGGCGCCCGCGAACGCCCCCATGCCGACGTTGACGCCGAAGAAGATCACCGCCGTGATGAGCGTGAGAATCACCGCGAGTGTGATCCAGTGCCGCGCCTCGAACCGCGCGGCGGCGTCGTCGCCGGCGGCACTGCGATAGGTATGGCGGAACAGCTTCCAGCCGCCCAGCGCGAAATAGCCGGCAAAGGCGATCACGGTATGAGCGATCAGGTTGTTCCAGTAGGTCGGCCACTCCATGCCGGGCATTCCGATGCGCGCCATGATGCCGTTCACGATGATCCCGGTCGGCGCAAACGGCGAGAGCGAGCCGGCGCTGGCCCCGTTGCCGACCATAATCGCCATCAGAAACGCCGGGACGCCTCCGCGCCCGGCCACCGCCATGGCCATCGGCGCGATCAGCGCGGCTGTCGCGATGTTGCCCGGACCCATGGAGGCCAGGGTGCAGGTCAGCACGAAGAACATGATGGGGACCACACCGGAGTTGCCCCGGCAGAGCCGCACGGCGTTGTGCGCCACGCGGTCGAGCGTCCCGTTGACCTGCGCCTGCGCAAACAGCAGCGTGACCCCGCACAGCGTCAAGAAAAGCGAAACGGGAAATCCGGCCGTCACCTGTTCGAGCTTCATCCCGCCGAAGTAGATGCCGACGATCCAGGCAAAGACGAGCGACAGGATGCCCACGTTCAGCCGCGTCGTGCAGCTCACGAGGATCGCCACGATCAGCGCGCCGAGCGATAGCCAGGCAAGATTCATTGGTTGCGGAGAGACCTCATTCAAAAGATCGGGAACAGGGAATAGGGAACAGGGAATAGAAGGTAGGGACTCCGGAATTCAGAATCCGGAATCCAGAGTGAAAGTGTTTCCGGATTCCCCACTTCCTATTCCCTATTTCCTGTTCCCTATTCCCTGTTCCCTACTCCCCACCTTCGATTCCGTCATGCTGGCGACCATATCGAGCAGGTCATACTTGGTCAGGATTTCGTACTCGCCTTTTGCCATTTCGACCAGCACGGCAGGGCTTTCCTTGGTTAGCAGATAGGTGAGGCGGTCAATCTGAGTTTGCGGGTCGACCACGGGCAAGGGGTCCTTCATGCACTCCCGCAGGACGAGTTCCTTCAAGTCGGCGCCGCGCAGCGCGAGGTTCAGGATTTCCTCTTCCCGGATGGTGCCGATGCAGGCGTGTTCTTCAAAGACAGGCAGTTGCGAGATTTCGTTGTCCTGCATCAGGTGCAGGGCTTGATGCGCGGTCTGTCTTGCGTTCGCAAAGATCAAGCGGCTCGCCGGATGCCGCTGATGCTTCAGGCGCACCACCTGCTCGGCGGTGATTTGTAGTTCCGTCTCCCAGTATTGGTGGCGGCGCATCCAGTCGTCATTATAGATTTTGCTCAGGTAGCGGTCGCCGTGGTCGGGGAGGAAGGCAACGACCATCTGGTCCGGCGCCAGCGTCCGGGCCACGCGCAACGCAACGCCAACGGCCCCGCCCGAGGACCCGCCCGCAAAAATCCCTTCCTGGCGCGCGAGCTTGCGGGTCCAGACGAAGCACTCCCGGTCGGTAACCTGGTACACGTCGTCCAGGATCGAAAGGTCCATCGTCGTGGGGAAGAAGTCCTCGCCGATTCCTTCGACCACGTAGGGCTGCGCCTTGCCCACCACGCCTCTCTTGAAGAAGTCGTAGTAGAGCGAGCCGATCGGGTCCACGCCGATGATTTTGACGGCCGGATTCTTTTCTTTCAGGTAGCGGCCGATGCCGGTCAAGGTTCCGCCCGTACCCATCCCCGCCACAAAGTGCGTGATCTTCCCATCGGAGTCTTCCCAGATTTCCGGCCCCGTGCTCTCATAGTGCGTCTGGGGATTCATGGGATTCGCGTATTGGTTGGGATAGTAGCAGTTGGGAATTTCCTGCGACAGCTTCTTGGCGACCGAGTAATAGCTGCGCGGGTCTTCCGGCTCGACGGCGGTCGGGCAGACGATCACTTCCGCGCCGAGCGCGCGCAGGGCATCCATTTTTTCCTGCGACTGTTTGTCGTTGATCGTGAAGATGACCTTGTAACCCTTGACCGCCGCCACCAGCGCCAGGCCCATGCCTGTATTCCCGGAGGTGCCCTCGACGATGGTTCCGCCCGGCTTCAGCAGCCCGCGCCGCTCGGCGTCCTCGACCATGCGGATCGCGATGCGGTCCTTGACGCTGCCGCCGGGATTCAGTTGATCGGCTTTCACGTAGACGGGCGCCGCAATGCCTTGGGCGATCCGATGGAGCCGGATGAGAGGCGTCCGGCCGACGGCTTGCAGAATGTTCTCACAGCGCATGATCGCTCCTCGCTTTGTTATGGGCAGCGGGCAGCGGGCCGGCGGCAATGAGTTTCTTCTCGCGTGTATTCACGATTGCATTAAACCCTTCCAGCGTTCGGGCCCCCAACAGGCGCAAGTCGCCGCGCTTGGCAAACACAACCTCGTCCACGGTCTTAAACTCACCGCACTGGATCACGGCGATGCCGACGTCGCGCGTTACGGGCTGGCCGTTGGCCATGAGAAACACTTGATCTTTCTTGAAGATTTCGATCCCTGCCGATTCCAGTTCCGCCTCCGGCAGCCAGGAGACTTCCGAACCGCTGTCTACCACGACCCCTTTGAACCTCACCCGTTTCGGCCTGCGGGTTGGCTTGCAAACGCGAATGTCCACGGAAAAGATGCCCATGCTTTCATTTCCCCTGCTCGTTGGTCCTTACATGTTTCGGATGCAGCGAGCTTTCAAAGCCAATAAGAACCCGCTTGGAATCTTACCAGAATCGCGTCCGAGCCACGAGCGTAAGCGAGTGGGCAATGCCGTTTCAGCCTTTGCCCGCACCCTCACGGTCGCGGCTTTGATTGACCGCTTGCTTACGCGCGCGGCTCGGATGGTCTCGGTGAACGCCGCAGCGTGTGGATTTGTTGAAGCAAGGCGCTTAAACGCGGGAGATCGTCGGCGAGGCGGCCGAAGCGGGTGCGCAAATAGAGTTGCGTAAAGTCGCGGACCAGCGGGCCCGCGGGTTCAGGGACCGCGCTGGCGAACTCGCTGGGGGTCTGGGCGGGAGTTTTCCGCAACCCGGAGCGGGCCAGGATGCGCAGCAGGCGCAGGTAGGCGAGCGTGGCGTCTTCGGGGCTGGCTCGACCCTGGCGAGCATGGCGCAACATGCGCTGTTCGCGGAACCACTGCCGCAACTCCTTCCGCTGCGTGAGCGCCACGACTCCGAGCAGGCCCAGAGCCAGCAACAACAGTGCGGGGCCAGGGTTTTGTCGCAGGAAATCCGTGCGCTGGCGAACGAATCCCACCAAGTACCGATATTGCCGCCGGAAGTACCGCCGCGAATCCCGCGTGACCTGCCGCGAGGTGGTCTCGAGCTGCCGCGCCAGCGTGACCTGGTGGAAGATGTCGTAATTGATGACCCACTCTTCCCAGAAGGTTTGGAAGGCGTCGAGGTAGAGGGTCAAGCGTCCGAGAAAGAGCGCCTGGGCGAGGCGGCCTTCGGCGGGAGTCGGGTCAAAACCGACCCACCCATAGGTCGGGAAATAGACCTCGACCCAGGTGTGCGCGTCGCTCGCCCGCACGGTGAATTGGCCGGAGAGATCATTGTAGCTGCCCTGGAGAAACCCGTTGACCAGCCGCGCCGGAATCCCCTGCGTGCGCAGCAGAACAGCCATCGCGGCGGCAAAGAACTCGCAGTGTCCCTGGCGCGCCTCGAAAAGGAAATAGGCGATGGGGTCGGCGGGCCGGGCGGCGGGCTGGTCGAGCGTGTATCCGTAGCTGGTTTGCAGGTGCTCTTCAACGGCCCGGGCCTTCTCGTAGATGGAAGTCTGCCGGCGGGTGATGTCGAGCGCGAGTTGCCGCGCCCGCGGGTCCACCGGCGGCAACTGCAAATAGGTTTCTTCGATTTCCGGAGGGATTCGGCCGGAGTCAGTTCGTAGTAAGTCAGGATGTGGAGACGCGATGTCGGACACGGCCGAGTACCGCACCAGCACGCTGGAACCGGATCGGAGGTACACCGAGCCGGCTTCATCCTGCCAGAGGTCCCGAAACGGCCCGGTCAACTCCACAGGTTGCGGGGCCAGGAACAGCGCATCGCTTGCTACGGGTTGCAGCGTAATCGTATAAGGGAGCAACTCGTTGGCCTGTCCGGGATGGAAGACGTCCTGGCGGAACCGAAAGCGGCGGAACTGCGGCACGCGCGCCGCCAGCAGGTTGCGGTTAAACCATCGCTTGCCATCGAAGGTGGTCAGGCCGATGCCCCGCCATTTGACGGCGTGAGCGGTGGAAAGCGCGGGCGCTTGGATGTGCATGACGACCGTAGTGAGTCTCTTGATCTGCCCGATTTCTCCCAGCTCCACCTGGTCGGAGAACCCGGTGATCCGGTCGCTCGGCAGGGCCAAGGAGCTGAAAAAGCCCCGGCTGCCGCGCGGGATCACGAAAAACAAGAGCGTGGCCAGCACGACCGTGCCGCCGCAGATGAAGCCCGCAGTGCCGCTCAAGGCCGCCGACAGCCGTCCCGGCAGAGACGCCGGCGGGGGCGCTGTTCCGCCCTCCGCCACGCGCGCCCTAGCCCGTTTGATCTCCAGGCTGGTGAAGGTCATGATCGCCAGCAGCAGGAACAACGCGAAATAGAACAGGAAGGAAGTCTGGACGGTGAGGGTCGCTGCGGCCAGCATCTGAGCGAACGCCAGGGCCGCCAGATACACGTAGTCGCGCGTCGAGCGCGCGGATAGCATCTTGACGGCGGCGGTGAAGAATATCATGTGAATGGTGGCCAGCAGGAGGCGCTCCAGGATGGTGTCCCGCGAGGCCAGCAGGAACAGGAAGTCCACAAAATAGAAGGGGATGTAGAAAACGGTCAGGCGCGAAACCAGTTGCGGCGAAAGTTGGAAGCTGCTGCGCCGCCAGAGCACGAAAGCGCGACCCGCCAGCGCCAGGCCCATCAACGAGATCGTAAAGAAATCCATCTTCCCGGTGCCGGCGAGCGTGAGAAACCCGACCGCCAGCAGGAAAAACAGCGACAGCTCAAAATAGCGGTCCACCGCGTCCGGCGGAATCGGAGAAAGAGCCGCTGGTCCTTGCGGACCGCCGGCGTGTTCCGGGATGGTTTCTGCCGTTTTCGTTTCGCTTGACATCATTGCTTCGTTCTGGACTTCGTTCTGGGCTTTGTTCTGGGCTTCATTCTGGGCTTGCTTTCGACTCAGACCCGCGTCCCCGCACCTCCGGGCACAGCGGCTTGTCTCCATCCCGCAGAGCGGGACGGAGAGTTAGGGACGCGGCAGATCAGAGTACGTAGACACACAATTTTTCCCCGCCCGCTTGGCCCCGTAGAGGGCTTGATCGCTGGAATCGAGCAGGGCATCGAAGGTCGAGAAATCGCCCAACTCGGTTCCGGAAATGCCTGCGCTAATGGTGACCGTGGCGGAACAGTTCCCCATCAGGAACGGTTCCGAACACACCGACAGGCGCAGGCGTTCGGCCAGGACCTGGCCGGTCTGAATGTCCGTATTCGACGCCAGCACGATGAGTTCCTCGCCGCCGAAGCGGGCCAGGATGTCGGACTTGCGGGTGTTGGTCTTCAAACGCTGGGAGGCCTGCTTGAGCACGTAATCGCCGAACAGGTGGCCGTAGTGGTCGTTGACGGATTTGAAGTTGTCTATGTCCATCAGGATGACGACCAGCGGGAGCTTATACCGTTTGGCTTCCTCCCAAAAGTGCTGCGACACTTGAAAGAAGTAGTGCCGGTTATAAAGTTCCGTGATTTGATCGGTGATGGCCAGTTGTTCGAGCCGCGCGTTGGCTTCGGAAAGCTCCTTCTGCTTCTTCTCCAGCTCAAGGTTGAGGTTGATGGTCTCAAGCAGCGCCGACAAGTCGCCCGCCCGGTCCCTCCCGATTCCGGCCATCAGGACTTCCGGGTCAGCGCCCGTCACCGGGAAGAAAGAGTATTGGACGGAAACCGTCCGAGCGTCGGGCGTGACGTGCTTGAGTTCAATTTGACGGCTTCCTTGCAGCAATTGTGGCTGGAGGTCCCGCAAGCGGGCCGCTGAGGCGGCATCCAGATAGGAGAGGAAGTTGGCTCCGTCCATCGCGCCGTGGGGGCAGAACTTCTGCTGGAAGGTGGGGTTCGCATAAACCACCGACCAGTCGTGGTCTAACAAGACCGCGTAGTCGGGGCAGCCTTCCAGGATCAACTGGCCCCGGTGTTCCAAGGTCGTGCTGCGCTGCTGCTCGCCACCCATAGGCATCCGAGGGGGAAGACGAATTGATTGTAGTCCGAACGGCAGCCCCAAGACAAGGGACTTCGAGGGGCGTTCCCGCCGCAGAGCAGATCGGTGAAGGCGCGGACTCCTGGTGTCAAGCCTTCACAAGCGGCCGCTCCGGCGGACCCAGTTTTTGCTCGAGCTGCGAGAAGATCTCGTCCCGCAAGGAAGGGTCGGAGGTGCTGATGAAGTCCACCCACCGAAATTTCAACAGCACCGGGCGCTCCTCCAACTGGGCCACGACGCCCAGAAACTCGCGCGTCGAATCCACAAAGACGGCGTTAAATTGGAGGTCGGCGTTGTACTCCTTCAGCATCGGCTCCAGGCGCTGGCGAATCCTGGCCCTCCGTTCGGGACTGAGTATCATGGTATCGCTACTCGGGAGGGAGGCCTGCTCTGCCGCGCTGCGGCTTCACCGCCGGCAACGGTCCGACTCAACTCTCCTCCCCTGGTGGACCCCGGGGAGGGCAGCCGGAGAACTCTCGTAAAAGGGCAGCGCTTCGCCCCATCTCCCGCGCAGCCATTCTAGCATGGCCGGGGAGCCAAGTTGCATTTCCGAAGCGCACCGGGATAGAGTACCCAGGGAGAGCCGTCCGATTCCACCCTTATGATTCCGCTCCGCGACACCAATCCCCGCAGCAGTTTTCCCTGGATCACGCTGGGGATCATTCTGGCCAACTGCGTCGTATTTTTCCGCGAGGTGATCGCCAGCCCCGACGAGCTCGAGTTGCTGATGGGGACCTATGCCTTGATTCCCGCCAGAACCACGGCCTTTTTCGCTGGGGACGCGGTGCCGGTTTCCCTGGCGATCTTGCCGTTTTTCACCTCCATGTTTCTCCACGGGGGCTGGATGCACATCCTCGGCAACATGTGGTTTCTGTGGATCTTCGGCGATAACGTAGAAGACCGGGTCGGGCATCTGCGCTATGGGGCTCTCTATCTGTGCGCCGGACTGGCAGGGGCTGCGGCGCATGTGCTGTTCAGCGGGGATTCGGTGCTGCCCACGGTCGGCGCCAGCGGGGCCATTGCCGGCGTCATGGGCGCTTACATGGTTACCTTTCCCGGAGCGCGCATCCTGACGCTGGTCCCCATCATTTTTTATCCCGCGACCTTTGAGGTCCCTGCGGTCATCATCCTGCTCTACTGGCTTCTGTTGCAGTTTGCGAGCGGGGCCGCCTCGCTGGCTGCGACCGACGCAGGCCAGGGCGGGGTGGCCTGGTTTGCTCATGTCGGAGGGTTTGTGATTGGGATCCCCTTGATGCTCCTTCTGCGGCGTCCACGCCAAGGGCGGCGGTCCTCATGGGCGTAGACGATGCCTCTCTCCCGGAGGTGGTCCTCTATACCCGCGCAGGGTGCCATCTCTGCGACGAAGCCAAAGAGCAAATTCATGGATTGCGGAAGCGGGCGGCGTTTGCCTTCCGCGAGGTGGATATAGACCTCGATCCGGAACTGCGCGAGCGGTACAACGAAGAAGTCCCCGTTGTTTTCATTGACGGGAAAAAGGCCTTCAAGTACCGGATTGATCCGCGCCAATTCCTGAAGCGCCTGCAAGCCCGTTAATCCGAGCCGCGACCCTTCGACTTCGCTCAGGGCAGGCCGCAAGGGAGCAGTGGTTAGGGAACAGGGAAGAGGGAAGAGGAAAGTACAGGTCCTTCGCTTCGCTCCCGTCGACTTCACTCAGGGCGGGCAGGATGACAGGGATAGGGGATAGGGAGTCGTGAGTGGGGAGTGGGAGTGGGGAATGGGAAATAAGTTGAACCATTTGCTATAATGACACCCATGAAAGCCATCGAACTCGTAGGCGCCATTGACGAACAGCACCGCCTTCGTGCGCAAGTCCCGGAGGAATTGCCGGCCGGGCCGGTCCGATTGATCGTTCTCGTGCCGGAGGAGGACGAGGCGGGCAGCGCGTGGGCACGGGGGGTTGCCGGGGAATGGTCGGAAGAACTGAGCGATCCCAAACAAGACATCTACACTCTGGACGATGGGCAGCCGGTGAATGCGCCCCGGTGAGATCTACCTGGCTCGGTTTCCCTTCGGGGACGCTGCGGAAATGAAGCTGCGGCCTGTGCTGTTGCTCACGGGGCCGCTCGGCTCCATCCCGGAGATTCTGGTCGCGTACATCTCGTCCGTGATCCTTGCTCAGCTCCTTCCATCGGATATTCTCCTAGACCCCGTCCAGCCAGAGTTCCGGTCCACCCATCTGAAGATGTCCTCGGTTTTGCGGTTGCATAAATTGGCCACGATCCATTGTTCCAGCTTGGCACGATACCTCGGAGTCGTCAGCCCCTCCACGCGGAACACAGTCGCGAACAAGGTGCGGGAACTATTGATAGCCGGCGGCGATTGAATTGCTCCGGATAATACCACTCCCTCGACACGCCTTTCGGTCCCGAGGGGCGGCTCGGATTCATTCATCACTCATGGCCGGCTCTGTTCCGGGCGGCTTCCCGGCAGCGGGAGCTTCTTCCGAAGCGCGGTTCTTCCAGTGCAGCCAGACATAGGCCGCGATTCCTGCCAGTAAAAACAACCCGATCACGTAGTCAAACCTGTGGAAATAAACCTCCAAGGTTGGCCAGTGCTCCCCGAGCCTGTACCCCGCATAGGCCAGGCCGTAACACCAGGGCCACGAACCGAGAAACGTGTACACGTTGAATTGCCAGAAATTCATGCGGGCCACGCCCGCAGGGAACGAGATATACGTCCGGATGATCGGAAGCAGGCGGCTGACGAAGACGGTCCAGTTGCCGTAGCGCTCAAACCAGCGGTCGGCGAGTTCGATTTCTCGGCGAGAGATCAGAAAGTATTTTCCGTAGCGGAGCAGGACCGGCCGCCCGCCGTACATCCCCGCATAGTAGCCGACAATCGAACCCACGTTGCAGCCGAGCGCCCCCGCCGTCGCCACCCAAAACAGGCTGAACCGGCCCGTGTAGACCAGATACCCGGAGAAGGGAAGGATAATCTCGGAGGGCAGGGGAGTGCAGGCGCTTTCAATCGCCATCAGCAGGACGATCCCCGGGTATCCCAGGGCGGAGATGACCGCAGTGACCCAAGCCGCCAGGTAGCTGAGAATCGTAGCGATCATATCGGCGGCTAGAAATCCTGGGAATCCTGAGTGTACGTGAAGCCCCGCAGCAGCGAGGAGTCGCCCTGCTTTTCGACCTTCACCCGCAGGACTTCCTCCCCCCCGACTTTCCGCAGCATGGCGAAGGTGGAAAACACTTCGTTATAGAGTTTCGTGACCAGGTAGGTGTCGTTGGTGTCGTCCTTCTTCCAAACCTGCCCCAGCAGAATTTTCTTTACGGCCACAGGGCTCCTCCCGGCAAGGATGTTCCAATTCGCCAGGCTCTACTTTACTACAAATGCGCCCGGAGGACACCTGCCCTGAGTTGCGGGTACTGTCGCACGTTGCGTTGACGCATGTTCGGCGGCCTTTTCTCTAGCCCATTTTCAGAGTTCCTGTAGAGTGAAGTGATCTCGTCAGGGCATGGCTTCAGCCATGCCGAAACGAAGCCTCCTTTGCGGTGGGCTTTAGCCCCTGAGGTACGTCCCTCAGCGGCTGAAGCCGCAAGGAAGGGAAGTTAATTGGACCTGCTTTACGGCACGACTGAAGTCGTGCCCTGACGTTCCCACTTACTCTACACCAATACTGAAAATGCTCTAGCCCAGGCGTTTACGCCTGGGTTAGTGAGCCACCGAAACAGGCAGCCCCCTTTAGGGGGCTTGGACTTGGCGCGGGACGGAAGCCCCGTGAACGGGGCTCAAAGAAAAATGCTTGCGATCGCCCACCCAGGCCTGAAGGCCTGGGCTACAGAAAATCGGGCTTCGGCTCAAACCGAACACTACCGCGTTGCGGGATCGGGAGGATCGGAGCGGGATCGCTGCTTTAGAGCAGTTTCAGGGTTGCTGTATAACAAAACACGATGGTGTCATCCTGAGGAGCGCAGCGACGAAGGATCTGCACTTCTTTGCGGTCAGCAATCCGTTGCGGGAAAAGCAGATTCTTCGGGCCGACCAAAAGCGTCGGCCCTCCGAATGACGTCATCGGCGCTATACATCAACGGTGAAACGTTACAGTTTGAAGAGCTGGATGGCGTTCTCTCGCAGCAGGAGGCGTTTGGCCTGCTCTTTGAGGCCGAGTTGGTCCAACTGATCGAGGTTTTCCTTCCACGGCAGGCCGTTGGTTCCCCAAAGACACCGGTCCTGTCCCATGCGGCTGTTGATGAAGTGAAGGATTTCGGGCTTCAAATACTTGGGGCTCCAGCCGTCAATTCCAAAATAGATGTTGTCCCACTTGTAGCAGGCCGAGATCAGTTCCTCGACCCAGGGCCAGCCCGTGTGCGCGCCGACCATTTTGAGCGTCGGGAAATCGCTGGCGATCTGGTCGAGATGGATCGGGCGGCCGTGCTCGCTCGGCATTCCTTCGAGCACGTGTCCGACCTGCATCGAGATGGGGATGTCGAGGTCCGCGCACTTGGCAAACAGCGGGTACATCTTGCGGTCCGAGAGCGGAATGTCAAAGCCGTAGATGTGAATATAGACGCCCTTGAAGCCGTATTCCTTCACCGCCACTTCGAGTTCCTTCAGGCTTTCCGGAATGCGGAAGGGGTTGTACCCGGCCAGGCCCACGAAGCGGTCGGGGTAGCGCTGCGTGTACTGCGCCACTTCTTCGAGCGACGTGTCCATGTACATCCATTTGTTTCGGTACGACCACATCTTGGTCTGGGTGATGAACACGCGCTCGACGTTGGCCTCGTCCATCTTCCGGATCATGGTCTCGATGCTCTCGAAGCAGGGCAGGCTGCCGATGGCGCGCTCCATGCGGCAAATCAGTTCGCCTTTCTTCGCCTCGGTCCACTTGGCGATGAATTCCGGCGTGGCCACGTAATACATAATGTCAATCGCGGGGATGTTCTGTGCCATCAACGTCTCCTTCGGCCTCGATAGACCTGGCGTGCTAACACATCGTGAGGCCGCCGCTCACGCTGAGCGTCTGGCCGGTAATGTAATCGGCTGCCGGGGAAGCCAGGAAGGCCACGGCCGCCGCCACGTCTTCCGGGGTTCCCACGCGGCCGAGCGGAATCGCGCGGGTCACGGCGTCAATCACCTTTCCGGCGCGGTCCCACTCCCCCGTACGAACCTCCGCCAACAGCGGCGTATCGGTGAGGCCGGGGCAAATGGCGTTGACCGTGATGTGGTGGCGAGCCATCTCGCGCGCCAGCGATTTTGAAAACGCGATTACAGCCCCTTTCGCGCCGGCGTACACGGCCTCGCCCGTCGAACCGACGCGTCCCGCATCGGAGCCGATGTTGATCACTTTGCCGGAGCCGCGCGAAACCATGTGGGGGAGGACCGCTTTGCTAGTAAAAAGGATTGCTTTGAAATTGATGTCAATCACCCGCTCCCAGGTTTTTACTTCCGAGTTCAGGAAGGGTTCGAGCTTGTCCCAACCGGCGTTGTTGACCAGGATGTCAATCTGGCCGAACTCCGCCAGAGCCTTCTCCACCGCGCTCTGGACCTGATCGCATTGCGTGAGGTCCACGCGAATCGCGAGCGCCCGGTTTCCCAGGGCTTCAATTTCTCGTTGGACCGACTTGGCGTTGTCTTCCAGCAGGTCCAGGACCGCCACCTGACAGCCCTGCCGCGCCAACGCCAGCGAGATGGCCCGCCCGATCCCGCGCCCTCCTCCGGTAACAATTGCCGATCTTGCGTTTCCGCTCATGGATTCTCCTTCCTCTTCTTTCTGCGCCGCAACGCGCGCGCCCTAAGGTGTTGTTTCCGATTCTAACCGCGCCAGACCCTCGTGGAACCGCCGGTGTACTTCCGGACCAGCCACTTCTTGCTCCACTTTCTCGAAAGCATTCATCAGTTCCTGCTGTTGCTGCGGCGGCAGGATCTGGTCCGACATCGGAAAGAGAACTTCGTTCTCCTTCGAAATGTGGTCGCGCAGGAGGGCCACATACCGGCGAATGGCTTGCGGCGCGGTCCGTGGGTCCGCTTCGGCGAAGGCGCGAACCAGCGCCCGCCCCTCCTCGTGCTCGCCCAACAGAACGCCGATGGGGCCGCCCTCTCGCGGGACCCCGAGTTTCTCCAGGGCCGGAAAGAGCTGTTGTTCTTCCTTGCCGTGGTGACAGCGATCCGCAAAGTTCTTGAAGAAGTCCGCGAGCCACCGGAGCGATTCCGGATTCACGGACTTGCCCTGCTGCATGTCCCGGCCGAAGCGCTCCAGAATTCCCAGCGCCCGCAGGATCACCTCATGTTCCTCGCGCAGCACGTCCGTGGGAGACATGGCCGCGGGAAGGTGATGTTTGACTTCCGGATTGGGAAGCGCGTGTTTCATGATTTCTCCTTCTCAATTGCGCAGGGCCGTTGCTGCATCCCTGCTGGAATTGGCGGCGGCCGGCTGCGCTGGGGAGCCTTGCAGTTTCTGGTAGCGCTGCCAGGCGAGCAGCGCCGCGCCGAGGGCGACCACCGTGTCCGGGCTTTCGCTCACGTTGACCGGCACGCCCAGGGTTTCCTGGAGGGCTTGCACCATGCCGCTCTGGCGGGCCACGCCGCCGACGAAGGTGACCTCCGGTTCCAGTCCCACGCGCGAGAGCAAGCCTTTCGACCGGCTCGCCAGCGAATTGTGGATGCCCCGAATAATATTTTCAATCTTCGCTCCGGAGCTTACGTGGTTGATGATCTCGGACTCGGCCAGCACCGCGCACACGCTGCTGATGTTTTGCGGATCGTTCGCCGCGAGCGAAAGCTGGCCAAGGTCTTCCACCGGAATTTCCAGGTAATGGGCCGCGCGTTCCAGGAATCCGCCCGACCCGGCGGCGCATTTATCATTCTGCTTGAATTCTTTCACCCTCCCTTTTTCCCGCAGCTTGATCGCTCGCGTGCTCTGGCCGCCCACGTCGAGCACGCATTTGGTGTTCGGAAAGAGAAAGGCCGCGCCGCGCGCCGCGCAGGTGATCTCGGTGATTTGCAGGTCGCGGAAAGGAATGTTGTAACGGCCGAGTCCGGTGGTGGCGATGTATTTCACGTCCTGGCGGCTCCCGCCGGCCTGGGCGAGCGCCACCGCCAGCGCCTCCTGCGCGACCGCCGGAAAGTCCGGTTTGGTCCGCACCAGAGCCGTGGCGCAAATGCGGCTCGACTCGTCGAGCAGCACCACTTTGGTGCTGCGGCTGCCGATGTCAATCCCTGCTACGAAGCTCATGCCTGTCCTCCTCCTAGAGCGGTTTCACTATTAGTGTAGACTCCAGTTCCGTCAGGGCATGGCTTCAGCCATGCCGTAAGCCATCCTTCCCCGAGGCGGCTTTAGCCGCTGAGGTTCGTCTGGTAAGTCTTACCGGCACAGAACGGAAGACCCACCTCAGGCGCTAAAGCGCCACATCATGGATCGTCTATCGGCACGACTAAAGTCGTGCCCTGACGGTACTACTGTCCGGTCTACACCATTTCGAAAAACGCTCTAGTGTGCCCCAGCGGCTGAACCCGGCGTGGTCGGCCACACCAGCGGCGGATTGCCGCTCTCAGCCGGCAGGTTCACGTCCTGGAAAGCAGCCTGCTTGGCCTGGGCGGCGATGCCGGCGAGCGCCCGCTCCAAGGCGAATAACGCGGCTCCAATGGCGCCGATGTAATGGGAGTCCTCGCAGACGTTCACCGGCACCCCCAGCTTTTCTTCGAGCGCCCGCACCATGCCGATGTTTAGGGAGACTCCTCCGGTGAAGGAGACTTCCGCCTCGATGCCCACGCGCCGGACCAGGGCCACGGTGCGCGCGGCGATGGCGCTGTGCACCCCGGCGAGAATGTCGGGCATGGTCTTTCCTTCCGCCAGGTACGACATAATGTCGGACTCGACGAAGACGGCGCAAACCGTGCTCAGCCGCACCGCCTTCTTTCCCTGGAGCGAGATCGGGCCGATTTCGTCGAGACTCACCCCCAGCGTCTCGGCGGCATTGGAGAGGAACCGCCCGGTGCCGGCGGCGCACTTGTCGTTCATCACGAAGTCTTTCACGTCGCCGTCGTCGCCCACGCGGATGCCCTTGGCGTCCTGGCCCCCCATATCAATCACGGTTCGGGTATTCGGGAAAAGGAACTTGGCCCCCCGGGCGTGGCAGGAAATCTCCGTGATCTGGGCGTCCCCGAAGGTCACCTTGTAGCGGCCGTATCCGGTGCCCACCACGTAGGCAACCTGCTCCGGCGGGATTCCCGCCGACTCGACGGCTGCCCGGAAGGCGCGTTCCGCCGCCTGGGAGACGAAGGCGCCCGTGTTGATCAGGCTGCGCCCGATGATTTTCTTTTCTTCGGAAAGAACGATCGCTTTGGTTTGGGTGGACCCCACGTCCACGCCGGCTGCATAGATCATTGCATCATACCTCGCGTCCTCTGACTGGAAGGCGCCTCCGCTGCGGCGCCTTCGGATTTCATCGCTGGAGCACCATTTTCTTGTGCTCGAGCGACTCGAAAAAGGCGTCCACGCGGTTCCGCAACTGCGCCTCGGAGAAGTAGCGCGGGTCTTCGAGGTCGGACTCGATCAGGAGCGTCGGGATGTTCAGATCCTTGGCGAAGTATTCCCGCATATCTCCCTGGCCCGCCGAGAACAGGCGGCAACTCTTCACCGAGTGAATGACCAGGGCGTCGGCGTCCCAATCCTCGACGTATTCCTTGATCTGCTGGTAGCGCTGCAAAAAGTTGCGGTTGGTCAGGTTCCAATAGAGCATGTGCTCGGCGATGCTTTCGAGCGGCCGCCGCGAGTCATGCCGGAAGCCGAACTCCCACAAGCCTCCCACGGTCGAGTACGTGGAAGCCACGGCCACCGCGCCCCAGCGGCTGAACATGTCGCGGAAAGTGCGCAGGAAGGGCCAGGGTGGCGGTCCCTCAATGACGAAGCGGAACCGCTCTTCCGGCAACGGGCCTTCCCTGCGGTCGGCTTTCTCTTTCAGTTCCTGATAGGCTTCCTGGAAGAAGCGCAGGCCGTCTTCGGTCCCGCGCAGGCAATAGAGCGGCGCCATCATGGTGACCGAATCGAAGTAGGCGTCAAACGGCGCCGGCTTCCGCCGGGTGAGCTTCTTGATTTCCGCCCAGAGGTCCCCGGTCTCGCCGGAGAGTTCCACGATGCGCTGGAGCTTCTTGTAATCGAGGCTTTTCCCGGTGATCCGCTCGCAGACCGCAATCACTTCTTCGAGCTGTTTGACCACATAGTGGATATCGTCTTCGGTGGGTCGCCCGGTGGGAGTCCGGCAGAAAGGAACGTCCAGGTTGTAGATGGGCGCTCCGGAGTATTCATTCAGGTGCTCGAACCACTGGAGATACACGTTGCAACCGACGTAGTTGCAGAGGATCAGATCCGGCGTGGGGATGGTGGCAAATGCCGTCTTGCGCCCCCCGAAGTACATTCCGATGTCGGCCTTGACGTAGGCGCAGTTGTCAATCGAGTAGCCCATCTCCTCGGCCTGCAAAATGAAGGGCAACGCCTGCTTCTTCACGGCCAATTGCAACGCGTTCACTTCGGGGTAAACCGGGAGCATGTCGAACGCCTGGATCAACTCGACGGGATTGCCGCTGATCATCATGTAGACCGCCTTGTCCCCTCGGCCCTCCGCCGCCGCGGTGAGGCGGTCGAAGTAGCGGCCGATCATCTCTTTCTGCAAGAGGTGAATCTTTCCCTGGTACTCGGTCTTGGATCCGTTCTTCTTGAGTGGGTCTTGCGCCATGGTTGTTACTCCCGATCAGTGTTCTGCTCGCTGGTTGATGAGAAGAGCCCGCTCCCTTCCGGTCGCCGTTCGACTGCCGCTCACGGCCCTGAGCGTAAGCCGAAGGGCGGCTCGGATAATCATTCAAACAGCATGGATTCGACAAACGTCTCGACCTGCGAGCGGGCCCGGTCAAAAATCCACATCTTCTCTTCGAACTCCAGGAAGAGATGGGGAACGTTGGCGTCGTCCAGGGCCTTGCGATAGAGCGCATAGTCAAACAGCGCCGGTTCGCAAAACTTGGCGGCGAGAATGATCACCGCGTCCGCCTTCCTCGCATGGGCGTTGCGGATCAGGTGGGCGCTTTTGGACTCGCGCAGGTCGTGTTTCACTCCCGAAAAATAACTGCGGTCGGCATAGCTGTCGGCCAGGGCCTCCAGAGGATCGTCCTGGATCGGCACATCGGTTGTGAACCAACGCCAGCCGCGCAGGAAGTCGTCGTCCAGAATGTAGCAGCCGGCTTCCTCCAGGCCCTCGATCAACGCCACCGGCGGCATCTCGCAGAAGGAGCCTTCGACGATCACGCGGATGCGGTCCTTCGGGCGGACCGGGCGCTGCGGCACTTCCGCCAGAACCTGTTCCAGCAGTCCCACGTACCGCTCCGGAGGCATCAGCGTGCCGGCCCGGATCAATGAGAACGTTTCGGCCGCCGAGATCAGGTGAGGCGATGCGGCGCGGAGGGTGTACAGCTCTTCCTGAATTCTTCGGATACGGTTATAGAGGGCGATGCTGGCGTTCAAATCGTCGGAAGTCACCGGGCGCCCTGCCAGCCGCGACAACCCCTCGAGGACCCTATGATATTCCCGCGCGAGGTATTGCTTTCCGAGCGGGGAGACCAGATTCTGAGGGAAGTGGATGTAATCCACGTACAGCTTGGGAAAATTCCGCGCGAAGACGCTGGCCAGGTTCCGGGCCGGGTCGCAGATCGAGTGGAACAACATGCCATCCAAAAACTCGATCCGCTTCGTGAGGCCGAGTTCGAGCGTGCTCTTGACGATCGAGCAAACAAACGACTGAAAACGCGAGTCGGCGTGGGCGATCTCGATCTCGTTGCCTCCCCCAATCACTCCGACGGGCAGCATCCCCGCGGCGTGGATCAGCTCGACGGGGCAGTAAATCGGAAAGCAGCCAATGGCTTTGCGCCCGGGTTGCTGGGCCAGCCAATTTTGGACCTCCGGGAACTCCATGTCCTGAGCGACGTCCCGGCAAAAAGACAGAATCGAATCGAGACCCGAATCGAGCGTCCTCGCCTCCTGAGTGGGTGTTGCCATCGTCGCGTTCCTCCCGTCCGGCTGCCGGAGCATGGGCGTACTGGAATCCATCGGGACCTAAAGTCATCGCCTGCGGAGCATCCGCCCTAGAGCAGTTCGAGCTTGCGCTTGGCGAGCTGGTAGTTTTCCTGCTCCCATTCCGCATGGGCGAAGGCCATCCACTGGCTGCTGCGAACGATTCGAAGAAGGTCGCGGCAGAGCTGGCATAAGGTTCCGGTCTCCGCCGGCTTGGCGATGGGCGCCCGGCAATGCCGGCAAGGGACCGGCACGGCGAGGGGGCCTGCCGCAGCCAAAGATTGGCAGACCTCGCAAAGGGTTGCTGTCGTTTCGAGTCCGCATGACCGGCAAAGCATTGGCCACCTCCTCCGGCTCCCCGTCAAGAGAAGCCCAGCAATTCCTTAACCCGCTGTAAGTATTGCAAGCCGAGGGCCACTTCCTATCGAACGTCCGTTCGAATTAAACCTTTGCTTTTCCTGGCTTGCAGGGCGTCTTTATCGGAGTTGTGGGATCGGCACTCGATGGTTTGTGTTAGGTTCCCCAACAGTGGGGCGCTTCACCCAATGGGAAGGGGCAACTTCAGATTGCTCAATGAGTTCCTGGTCAAAATGGAAGCGAAGGTCAACTACCGCAATACGGCCACCAGAAGAAGGCAAAAGGCCACTGAGGCGGTCAGTTGCGTCCAGCCGACGCGGCGAAGCGAGACCCGAGGCGCGCCCTGTCCCCTCAATTGCCAGAGTTCCCAGCAATGAAGGATCATCGGGGGCAGGAGGGGCACGAGGAGCCAGGGTCGTCCGGCGGCGATTACGACGGCCAGCAGCACGCCGAGTCCAACTTGGCCGAGCACGGCGTTGCGCCGGTCAGTGGTGGGGGCGGGGCCTGGTTTCCGGGCGGCCAAGATCGCTTCCAGACGAGCATGTACAACTAGCACCGACGCGGAACCGTGCGCGGCGCTCAACAGCCAGATCCAGACCGCCGGTTCGTCCCAGGAACCCCGTCCGGCGAGGTACGCCAGCAAGGAGGAAGAAGTCAGCCCCAGGACGCCGGCGATTTGCAATGCGGGATGGCGCTGATAATTCCTCACCGTGAAATAGAGCAGGATCGGCAGCAGCAGGGCCGCGCCGCTTCCAAGCAGCAGCAGTGGCGCAAGGGGCAAAGAGAGCAAGAGGTAGGAGCCGGAAGCCAAGGCTCCCAGTCCGTAAATCAACAGTGACAGTTTCGCGCTTTCTTGCTCCGGTTGCCTGGAGCCATTAACCGTAGCTCCCGCAGCGTCAGGGCCATACTTGCTCGCGGCGACTCGGAGACGCCAAAGCGCCAACAGTGGCTCCCGCAGTAAGAAAATAGAGAAAACGGCCAGTGCGGCCGCCAGCATCCGGAGAGTGGCCCAGTCGCCCGCCACCAGCATCCCCGCCAGAAACGGCAACGAAACCAGCCCCCACGCTCCGTGTTCTCGCGGGAAGAGTAAACGGCGGCCGGAGGGTACTATCCTTGCGGCGGTGCTGGCATGGGCGCTCATGGTTGTGGTCCTACAAGCACGTTTAGGATAATCTCGCCTGGCGCGGACCTCCAATGACAAAGGTCACACGCGAGGAGTCACCAATTCGGGGGACCTGCGCTGGACGCGAGGACAGGTTTGTCTACGACTCCGCCAGGGCTTCTTGTTCCAACCGATCCCGATCCTGAATGAGTACAGAGTGTCCATCCAGGCGTATGATTCCCTCGGCCTGGAACCGGCTGAGGTTGCGCGAGACCAGTTCGCGCACCGTTCCGATCCGCGCCGCGATCTCCTGCTGCGTCAAGTTCAAAGGAATCCGGAGCGGCTCGGTAGTCTTTCCGGTTCCGACGCGCGGGGCGGCCGGAGAGAGGCGGGCTTGTTCCGCCCGGACCATCTCCAACAACAACGCCGCCAAACGGCCCCGCACCGTCAAGAAAGAAAGGTCCTCGATGATTCCGACCAAATGGCGCAGTCGCTTGCCGACCGAGGCTAAGACCTTCAGAGCCAGGTCGGGGTCCTCGCGGCAGGAACGGCGGAAATCCTGCTTGCTGATGAAAAGCAGCACCGACGGCTCGACGGGAACACACGAAGCGGGGTAGGGACCTCCATCAAACACCGGCAACTCGGCCACCACTCCGCCCGCCCGCTCCACGGTCAACACCTGTTCGCGCCCTTGGGATGACTCTTTGAAAATCTTTACTGCCCCGGAATAGATGACGTAGAGGCCCATGCAGGGATCGCCCTCTGCGAAGACCAGTTCGCCGGGTTCGGCGCGGCGCGGCAGGGCCGGTTGAGCCAACCGCTCGATCTGCCGGTCTTCGAGATCGGCAAAGAGTGGCACGGCCTTCAGCGCGCCGGCAATTTGTTCCCGATTGGGCAGGGACATCGCAGCCCAGCGTACTGATTCGCGGGCGAAGCGTCAACCGCGACTGGAAATCCTGGTAAAATAACGTTATGCAGCCGGTCATTGCCAAGTTCCGAACTTTCCGCGAGGCGGAAGCAGCCACGCACGATTATTACCGAAGCCTTTCTCCGTCGGAACGGTTGGAGATTCTGTTCCAGCTTAGGATTATGGCGCAGAAGGAGAGCGATGCCACTTCCAGAAGACTGGCGCGCGTTTATCGAATCGCTCAACTCCAACGGGGTTGAGTATCTGGTGGTAGGCGCGGTGGCGCTGGCTCACCACGGCGTCCCCCGCTATACCGGGGATCTGGACATCCTGGTCCGCAACTCCACCGAAAATGCCGAGCGGTTGGAAGCAGCACTGGTGGGATTTGGGTTCGCCGGCCTCGGCTTAAAAGCCGCCGATTTTGTGGATTCCTACCGCGTCATTCAGCTCGGTATTCCGCCGAACCGCATTGATCTCCTCACCTCCCTCACCGGTGTGACCTTTGACGCGGCGTGGGCCGGCCGAGTCGAGGCTCTGGTGGGGGAAACCCGAGTGAACTTCATCGGTCGCGAAGCGCTGATCCTGAACAAGAGGCGGACCGGGCGGGCCCAGGACAAGGCCGATCTCGAAGCCCTGGGAGCGAACGGGTAGCCCTAGTGGCTCGGCGCAGAAGAACTTCGTGAGCCAGCCGCTCGATTTGCTGCTCTTCCAGGTCCGCAAAGAGCGGCACCGCCCTCAGCGCGCCGGCAATTTGTTCCCGATTGGGCAGGGACATCGAAAACCAGCGTAGTAGTTCTCACGGAACGCGTCAATGGCATTGGGCGACACCATCGCCGGGAGAACGAACGGGACTTGCTGGAAGAAACCATTTGCCGGTCGGCAAACAGTGATATGATCTCCTCGGGGAAATCCTGGGCGGGGATCATTCCAACGGGGCGACCAAGGAAACGAGAGGGAGGAAACCATGAGGATGAAGCGATTGTTGTACGGTGGCGTAGTGGCGGCCGGCATCGCCGTGTTCTTGACCGTCCGTCCAGTCGGAATGAATGCTCTCCAAGTCACTGGAACAACTGTGAGCATTGACAACGATGACATCGGCGGGGTGGTTACCGGCGCGAACGGGCCGGAAGCGGGTGTTTGGGTAATCGCGGAAACGGCCAGCCTGCCCACCAAATTCATCAAGATCGTGGTCACCGATGATCGGGGGCGCTACGTGGTGCCCGATCTTCCGAACGCGAACTACAGCGTGTGGGTGCGGGGCTACGGGCTGGTGGATTCTCCGAAGGTGCAGACCCCGCGGGGTAAGACCGTGAACCTGACGGCGGTGGCGGCCCCCAATCCGCGCGCGGCGGCGGAATACTACCCGTCCAACTACTGGTATTCTTTGCTCAAGATCCCCGACAAGAGCGAGTTCCCCGGAACAGGACCCAACGGCAATGGTATTTCAGAAAACATGAAGAGCCAGGCCCAGTGGTTGCGAGGCGTGAGGACGGACACCTGCTTCGGGTGTCATCAAATCGGCAACAAGGCCACGCGGGAGATTCCCGAGAACCTGCGGAATATCGAAGGTTCCGTGGCCCAGTGGGATCGGCGGATCCAGTCCGGACAGGCAGGTGGGGGCATGAGCAATGGCCTCGACTCGCTTGGCCGGAAACGGGCCTTGGCGATGTTCGCGGATTGGAGCGATCGGATCGCCGCCGGCGCACTGCCGCCGACGCCGCCCCGGCCGCAAGGCGTGGAGCGAAACGTCGTCGTCACGCAGTGGGACTGGGCGGGTCCCAAGGAGTATTTCCACGATGAGGCCGCCACCGACAAGCGCAATCCCACGGTCAACGCCAACGGCCCCATCTACGGCGTGCATGAGGCCAGCTCGGATCACCTGAGCATCCTGGACCCGGTGCGCCACGTGGCAAGCCAGGTGACGATTCCGGTCCGCGATTCGACGACCCCCACGACCGCGGAGACGAAACCCCGGGCGGCTTCGCCGTACTGGGGCAATGAAGTCATCTGGGACAGCCAGGCCAATGCGCACAACCCGATGCTGGATCACAAGGGGCGGGTCTGGCTCACGACCCGTGTGCGTCCGAATGAGAACCCGGCCTTCTGCAAAGAGGGCTCGAGCCATCCGTCGGCGAAGCTGTTCCCCGTTTCCAGCAGCGGCCGCCACCTCGCCGTTTACGAGCCGAAATCGAAGAAGTTCACGCTCATTTCCACCTGTTACAGCACGCACCACTTGTTTTTTGCCGAGGATGCCAACCACACGCTGTGGACCAGCGGCGGAGGCCAGGTCGCGGGTTGGCTGAACACGAAGATGTTCGACGAGACCGGGGATGAGGAGAAGTCGCAGGGCTGGGCCCCCTTCATCCTCGACACCAACGGCAACGGGAAGCAGGACGCCTGGGTGGAGCCGAACCAACCGCTTGATCCGGCAAAAGACAAGCGGATCACGACCGGCTTCTACGGCGTCATGCCAAGCCCGGCGGACGGTTCGATCTGGGGGTCGTCGCTCGGCTTCCCCGGTGCCTTGATTCGCCTGAATCCGGGGCCGAACCCTCCGGCGACCGCTCTCGCGGAAATTTACGAGCTGCCCTGGAACAACCCCAAGGCGCCAATTCCAGGGTACTCCCCGCGCGGGATGGATGTGGACCGCAACGGCGTCGTTTGGGCGCCCCTCGCCAGCGGGCACTTTGCCAGCTTCGACCGGCGGAAGTGCCAGGGTCCCCTCAACGGCCCGACCGCGACGGGGCAGCACTGTCCGGAAGGCTGGACGCTCCATCCATTGCCGGGACCGCAGTTCCAGGGTGTCACGGACTCCGGCAGCGCCGAGGCCAGCTATTACAGTTGGGTGGATCAGTTCGACATATTCGGGTTGGGAAAGAATGTGCCGATTGCCACCGGCAACGGCAATGACGCGCTGCTCGCCCTGGCGAACGGGAACTGGGTCGTCCTGCGCGTGCCCTATCCGCTAGGGTTCTTCACCAAGGGACTGGATGGCCGGATTGACAATGCGAGGACCGGCTGGAAGGGCAAAGGGTTGTGGGCGACCTACGGTACCCGCGCGCCGTTCCACGCCGAGAGCGGCAAAGGAACCCTGAATAAGGTCGTGCACTTCCAGCTTCGCCCCGACCCGCTGGCGAAGTGAAAGCAATGGTAGCCACGGCATGCTGTTTATGCCGTGGGCAGTTTCTGGTGATCCGGAAGAGAAACCCACGGCACGAAAAACGTGCCGTGGCTACCACTCAATCGCCATCCACACTCATCGCTTGAAATAGCCCTCGAGGGGCTTCGAGGGCCAAGTGACAGGGCCCGCCGGGGCCATCCCGATCTCCTGGGCCAGGGCGGGCATCAGGTGGACCACTTTCCCGCCGACCGCCGTCATCAGGACCTTCACGTTCGGGATGTCGTTGTCGGGGATCGTCAAGAAGTCCCGGTCGAGCACGATGTAATCGGCCAATTTGCCCGGCTCGAGGGTCCCGAGCGAGTTCTCCCGCAGGACGTAATAAGCCCCCCAGCGCGTCAGCGACTTCAACTGGATGATGCGGTCGGTGCGCTCGCTTGCGCCCAA
This sequence comes from Acidobacteria bacterium RIFCSPLOWO2_02_FULL_61_28, assembly GCA_001767035.1. GTDB lineage: Bacteria > Acidobacteriota > Terriglobia > 2-12-FULL-54-10 > 2-12-FULL-54-10 > 2-02-FULL-61-28. The sequence continues at coordinate 4,958 of MEKR01000166.1, read as the reverse complement.
GACCTTCTGCTCCTTTTCGTTGAACCGCGTCATGCCGACGTGAATGAAGTACCAGAGCTTGTGGGGCAGCGCGCGGTCAATCTCAAATCCGTTCATAATGCCCGCCGCGGTGACGCTCTTGCGCGGCACGGCCCAATTGGCGTACTCGATGCCGTAGTTGCGCACGCGGAACGAGGTGTCGTAGTCCCTGCGATTTTCCCACAGCACGGTGTTGATCATGCTCACCATCATCCCCAAATTCTTGAGGATCGGAATCTGGTCCGGACGAGGAGCGCCGGAGGCATGGTCAAAGGCGTGCCGCTTGGCGCGAATCTGATCGAGAGTCATCCCGGCTTCCCGGCTGGCTTTTACGATGGTGTCCAAGAAGTAGTCAATGTCCTTGTCGCCCCCGGAGTGCATGGTGGCAATCCGTCCGCCGGCCTTGATGATTCGTTCCAGAATCTGCTGGCCCGTGCTTCCCGGGGTCAAGGCGCAAACTTCGCTGGCTTTCACTTCGTTCGGAGCGCGCAGTGTGGTGCAGGTCCCGCCGGGATTGCCCCAAGCCCCGATGTTCCACAAGTAGTCGCTCCCGTTGCCGAGGATGCCGGCCATGTAGCGCAGGGTGTCCATGCTGAAGTCGGGGCCGATGTAGCCCCACGCAAAGCGCCCCGGCATTTCGCCTTTTTGGTCAAGATAGTTCAGCGCCTGGAGGTTGTGATAGGCGTAGGGAGCGGAGCCAAAGGTGGTGATTCCGTGAGCGGCCCAGAGTTCCATCTCCGCCTTCAGGAGCTTCGCCAATAAGTCAGTTTTCCCTTGTAAGATCACGTCAGGCTCGGTTTGCCGGCCCAGCGGATCGCTCGCTTCCGAGCCTCCGCGCCGCGTTCCGGCCCAGTCGTAGACCTTTCTCACCTCTTCCAGACCTTTGCTGTTCACCACCACTTGCGGCTGCAACGGCCAGGCATCCCGCACGCGCGCCGGGTTTCTGGGAGCGAGCTGGTCGAGCCGCTCGCGAGTTACGGTCTTCGGGAAGGCGTCAAACAGCCCCTCGACGTTTTCGAAATTCGATCCCCAACTGAAGCTCAGCCAAAGCCACTGGCCCGGCTTGGCATTGGCCTGCATGTCCTGGAGGGTGCTCTCCCATTTGGCCCACTGTTCCTGCGCGGTCCCGGTGAGCCAGCGCACCATCAGGAAATCGGTGTCTTGGGGCAGCACGTGCTGGAGGGCTTCCGGCTCGGTCCAGACCCAGTCGGTGGGATGCTCGTGGGTATGAATGAAACTCGGCAGGACCATCCGGCCCTTGAGGTCAATGACCTTCGTCTCGGGTCCGGCCAAGGCGCGGACGTCGGCGTTGGTTCCCGTCGCCAAAATCTTCCCGTCACGGATTGCCATGGCCTGCACAATCGTGCCCACCCTCGACTCAAAGGAAGCGTCATCCATCGTTACGATCTTCCCGTTGGTAAGAATCGTCTGCGGATAGCCCAGCCGGGCCGGGACGTTCACCTGTTGCGCCGTGGCCGTGGCTCCGGCGAAAACGACTGCAAAACCGAATACCAATAGTTTCTTCATACTGTTTTCACTCCTGGATGAAGGGATTCTACCATAGCCTGCTTTTGTTCCGCTTCGCCGTTCACAGTAGAGGCGATTGCAAGACCTCATGGAGTATCCAGTCAGAGCACACCTTCACTCGGATTATTCATGAACGAGGTGAATTTTTCTCTAGCCCAGGCGTTTACGCCTGGGTCTGCGTTCCATCGAAAAAGGTAGCCCCCTTTAGGGGGCTTAGAACTGGCATTCCCGTTACAAGACGGAAGCCCGTGAACGGGGCTGCAAGAAAATCGGTTGCGATCGCCAACCCAGGCCTGAAGGCCTGGGCTACGGAAAATTAGGCCCTGCTCAAATGGATACGTTACACCTCCACAATGGCCTCTCCGGTAACGCAGCCCTCCTGGACGAGTCCAGCGGGTTGCCAACATTGCCGGCTTCTCTTACACTCTTCTTGCACCATCCGAATGCTGGGAAGCAGGAATTGAAACCGGGGAGCAATCATGAAGCGCAGCACAAGCGGGATTCTCACGACGCATGTCGGGAGTTTGCCGCGTCCGCAAGACTTGATGGATATGATGGAGGCCAAACAAGCGGGCAAACCGTTCGACGGGGAAGCCTATGCCACCCGGCTGCGAAGCGCCGTGGCGGAGATGGTCCGCAAGCAGGTCGAGCTGGGCATAGATATCGTGGACGACGGCGAACTGGGGAAGCCGAGCTTCCTCACCTACGTCCATGAGCGTCTCGGCGGATGCGAGCCGGGCGGGCCGCGAGGAAGTCCGTGGGCCGGGTCGAGAGAAGTCCAATCGTTCCCGGAGTACTACGAGGCCGCGGCGCGCTCGGGGGCCAGCCCTGCCGGAAGACAAGTCCAAATGGTTTGCACGGGGCCGATCACCTACCGAGGGCAGAAGCCGTTGCAGCGAGACATCGCCAATCTCAAGGCGGCTCTCCAGGGAATGAAAACCGAAGAGGCTTTCCTACCGGCCATTTCCCCGTCAAATATCGAGGACTGGTATAAGAACCAGTATTACAAGACGCAGGAAGAATACTTGTTTGCGATTGCCGATGCCATGCACGAGGAGTACAAGGCGATTGTGGACGCGGGATTGCTGGTGCAGGTGGACGATCCTCGCCTGGTCACCTATTATGTGCTGCGTCCCGATGCCACCGTGGAACAATGCCGCCGGTGGGCCGCAGTGCGCGTCGAGGCGCTCAATCATGCCCTGCGAGGAATCCCCGAAGATCGAATTCGTTACCACACCTGCTACAGCATCAACATGGGGCCTCGGCTCCACGACATGGAGCTGAAGGACATTGTGGATGTTATTCTCAAGGTCCACGCCGGGGCCTATTCGTTCGAGGCCTCGAACCCGCGCCACGAGCACGAATGGCGCGTCTGGGAGCGCGTCAAGCTGCCTGAAGGGAAAGTGCTCATTCCGGGATTTATTACGCAATCCACCGTCCTGGTCGAACACCCGGAGCTGGTGGCGGAACGAATCCTGCGATTTGCCAAAGTGGTGGGGCGCGAGAACATCATCGCGGGAGCCGACTGCGGTTTTGCCACCTTCGCCGGTTCGCTCGAAATCCATCCGAGCATCGTCTGGGCGAAGTTCAACGCCTTGGTCGAAGGGGCGCGGCTGGCGACGAAGGAACTCTGGGGGCACAACTGAGGCGGTCTCGTTTCACTTCCACCGCTTTGCCTGAAGGTTCCACCACCACGGAAGAAAGGCAATGCTGTATAATCGCGTGACTCGTTGAGAGGATGCGAAATTCAGTGACGCAAGAGAGCGGAAACTTTGGCGTCCGGCAAATGGTGCGCACCTACCGGTGGCTGCTGGTCGCGCCGGCGCTCTTCCTGTTTTGGCTGATCTCTCAAATTGACCGCGCCAACGTCTCCTTCATCATTGCCGACCCCAATTTCCTCAAAGAACTCAATATGATCGGCCGCAATGCGGAACTAGGCGGCCTGATGAGCTCGTTTTTCTTCGGGTGCGGCATCGGAATTTTCATTTGGGGATTCCTGGTGGATCGGTTCGGACCTCGGATTTGCGCGATCACCGGCACGCTGGGCTGGGCCGTCACCGTCTATCTGTCCTCCTGGGTAGGCAGCATCGAACAGTTTTTTCTGCTGCGGTTCTTGCTGGGTGTGGCGGAAGGAAATCAATGGCCGGTGAGCAATACCCTGACGAACCGCTGGTTCCCCCTGCGGGAGCACTCGCGGGTGCAATCGTTCTGGCTGGGAGGCTCCATCACGGGCGCGGCCGCCGCGGCTCCGGTGGTGACCGCCCTGATGCTGGCCAGCGGCTGGCGCGGAGCACTGGTCGCTCTGGGAATCCTTTCTCTGGTCCCGATCCCCTTCCTTTACTGGATACGCAATTGGCCGCGCCAGCAGCCGGGTCTCAGCCAGAAGGAACTGCTGGAAATCGAACGGGGCCAGAAAAAGACCTCCGGGATCACTCCGCTGAGCTTTCGGGAGCTCTTGCGAAGCACACCCTTCTGGTTGATTGTAGTCACCCAGATCGTCTCGGCCAGCACGACCTTTACGATGATCACCTGGCTTCCGAGCTTTTTGACCTCCGTCCGCCAGATCTCGTTTCGCAGTATGGGCAATTTGCTCTTTTTTGGTTACCTGGCGGCTGCCGTGCTGACGTTCCTGGTCGGCTACATTGCCGATCGCACGATGAAGCGCGCGTTGACCGGCGCGTGGGTCTGCGTTGTTTTCGTCGTCATAGTTCTGCCGGCCGCGCAACTGCTCCCTCCGGTGGCAAGCGGTCTCCTGCTCGCGTCGTTGATCGCCGCGGGCAGCAGCACGGGCGCGTTGAACGGGGCGTTGATGCACACCTTGGTCCGGCCCGAAGCCATCGCCCGCGGAACCGGGGTTTACGTCGGGATCGGCTTCTTCCTCTCCGGCTTTGGTCCGGCCATTTTCGGCGGTCTGATTAGTTCTTTGCAAGGGCAATATTGGGGAGGCTTCTTGTTCCTGGCTTTGATGAACGCGGTGTGCGCGACTTGCTATTTCGCGTTGCACCGGATGTCCAGCCGGGCGATTCCGGTGGCGCCTTCTTCGACGGCAGGTTAGAGTGCAGCGTCCAGCGGATCTTGACCTTGTCTCGCGTCGCGACAGGCCCGCTACAGGCCCGCGACAGGCCCATGACAGGCCGATGATCCGTCCCAGAGAACCAACATGCCGTTGCGGTATATAGACCTAGTTAGTGCAGTCACCAGGAGCTTGCCTCCTCTCCCGATTGCGGACATGGGACCGCCGGTTTTGACGCCGCTCCGCAAACCGCTCCGGGAAGCCAGGGTCATGATCATTACCAGCGCCGGCGTTCACTGGAAGGGAGAGCCGCCGTTTTCTCCGACGAATGACATGACCTTTCGCCGTTTGCCGCAGGCGATGGAATTCTCGCAACTGCTTCCCTCCCACCCGACTCCGG
>MEKR01000165.1:632-18442 GCA_001767035.1 Acidobacteria bacterium RIFCSPLOWO2_02_FULL_61_28 | reverse complement strand
CTGCACGTCTTCGGAATCGGCTGCTTCCTGGCGAATGGACTCGATGGCCTGCGCGGTGTTGAGCTTGGACGACGCGAGCAAGCGGAAAGCGTGGCTCAGCTTCTTGCGCCGCTCGAGCGAGAAGCCGTGCCGCTTCAGGCCGACGACGTTGATGCTGTACACGCGCGTTTGCCGCTCGGAAACGGTTTTCGAGAACGGGAGCACGTCCTGGGTAATGACGCTGTAACCGCCAACAATGCTGTGCCGCCCGATGCGGCAGAACTGATGGATGCCGCAAAAAGCGCCGATGACCGCGTAGTCCTCGATCAGGACGTGCCCGGCAAGCGTGACGCCGTTGGCCAGGATGGTGTGGTTGCCCACGTGACAGTCGTGCGCAATGTGCGCGTAAGCCATCACAAGGTTCTGATCGCCGATGCGCGTGATACCGCCGCCGCCCTCCGTTCCCCGGTGTACTGTGACGAATTCGCGGAAGGTGTTTTCCTTGCCGATGATCGTCTCGCTGCGCTCGCCGCGGAACTTCAAATCCTGCGGGATCACCCCGATCGAGGAATACGGGAAAAACCGATTGCCGGGACCCACGCGCATTGGCCCGTCCATATAGACATGCGCCATCAGATCGCAGCCGTCCTCGATCTCCACCTCTTCTCCGATGACGCAGTACGGTCCGATGCGGACACTGGCCGCCAGCCGCGCCCCCGGATGGACGACCGCGCGCGGATGCACCAGCATGGTACCGAGCCGGGTCATGCAGACTTCTCCATGATCTTGCACAGGATCACCGCTTCGGCGGCCAATTCTCCGTCCACGTAAGCATTGCCTCTCATCCGGCAGAAGGTCGTCTTGCGGGACAAGACCTCGATCTCGAGCCGAAGCTGGTCGCCGGGCCGTACGGGGCGGCGAAACTTCGCTTCTTCAATAGCCGCAAAATAAACCAGCCGCTGCGAAGGATCGGGGAACTCCCGCAGCACGAGCACGCCGCCCGTCTGCGCCATCGCCTCTATTATTAAAACCCCAGGCATGACCGGAAAGCTCGGAAAATGCCCGACAAAGAACGGTTCGTTCATGGTTACATTTTTGATTCCGACAATGCGCTTGGACGGTTCGATCTCCAGGATGCGGTCCACCAGAAGAAACGGGGGGCGGTGCGGCAGAATCTTTTGTATCTCGTTGATGTCGAGGGTCATGAGGCTCCCATCTGCAACGGTCCGCTGCTGTTCCGGAAGCGGTGCTGGTCACTAGAGAGGTACAAGGTTCTTCACTTGAAAAGAAACTCCACAAATCCTTCTTCCTTGGGCGCATGTTGGAACAGTAGTTCTTCCCATGAGGGATTGCTTCCACCCTTTTCTTGAATGGGCGACGCACCTAGCCTCTCCAGTTCAGTATTCATTGAGGACAGCAGCGTGTCTTTGTTTGCACGGTCTAGAATGGCACGGAGATTTATTCGCTGTAGGAGATTCTTAGTCACTGGACGTTTGGAGTCCCAGAAAACCATCGAAGAAAGAAAGTTAAGGCACAACGGATTGTTTAACAGGCTTACGAGCAGGGCTGCTTGCTCTGGCGAGGCACATGCCAATAAGTAGCAGGTGTCATCCAGCAGAACGGGCTTGCCCGCAACAGGCCCAATGGCGCGAAAGCGCGCGGTCTTGTAAAGCCCTGCAATTGCCACCTTGTATTGCGAAAAAGAGTAGTCGCCAATACCGAAAAGGGCGAAAGCAGGCTGGTTGCGATAAATAGAAGACCTGCGTTTCTCAAACATTTTGGCGTGGGAACAGAGATAATCCCACAGCCTTGGAGCAACCCATTGGAGTTGACGCGTATCCATTCCGAGTATTCGCTGGGTTACGATCACCGAAAGGCGAGGTGTCTTGCAGGAGTCATGAAACAAGTCCGAACTTTTTACCAACGGGTAAATGTATTGTTCTTCCACATTAACGATTTCACCAATTTTGTTCCGATATGATCCAGAGCGACGGGTGAGTTCCATCACGGACGCAGCGTCGTGTTTAATCCCTTGACGCCAGGTCATGGGACAAATTCCATCGGCGAAGGCCGACTCCTTGTACGCATCCATGTCGGCGATGGGTTGGTTGTGGACGATACCGAAAACGGACTCGGGGATACTTGCGTGTAGATTCGGATAGACTTCTGCTTCATAACGGTGCTTTCCTGAACCAAGGCTCATACAAAAGAGACACGCGTCCACTGCCGCTCCAAACCACTTTTTTGCGTCGAGCCTGCGGATTGACGCCTTCACAACCGGGAGACGCGCGCTGTAAGCAAATTTGAGGACGCTGCGCGCAACCGAGGTCTTACATAGCAAGGCGATAGTCGGTTGTTCCTTTCCTAGTTCCCTAATCAGTTTCAGCCAAATGAATTCAGCAATATCAAAGTTGGAGGAGCCGGTCAGAGCGTCAATTCCCCGCAGTCCCTTGAGATTTGATTTCCGTGGAACGTTTTGACTGCCGATGGCACCGAGTTCCGAATTCGTGATCCACGGGGGATTCCCGATAACCAGAAGGGGGCCGAATGTGTTCCACTTTAGGTCTTGACGAAGGTCTAAATCGAAGAGGTTTGCTTTCCTTAAGATGACGTGGGTTTGCGACGGACGTTCTGCAATTTGCCGGGCGACTTCCCAATGGGAGTCTTGAATCTCGATGCCTTGAATTTCAGCGGGGGGAACTTCCGAACTGATGAGAGCCTCAATGAAGCTTCCCCGACCGCAAGTGGGTTCCAAAACCCTCGGCCAGACCTTGCCGATCGGCCCGAGACATTCGACCACAGTTTGTGCGAGATGAAGAGGCGTTTGAAAGTCTCCGAGGTCTTTAATCAAGCAGGTTTTCCACTCCTTCCGTTGGCTCTGTTGTGGCAATGCCAATGACCCTGCCGTATTGCAGTCTCCATTGCAATGCGTTGGAGATCGTCAGGTAACCAAGCGTTGGAGGTTCCTCCAAGATTCGTTCTGCCAGCTTTTCTCGCCCAATTTCATCCAAGGGCAGGTTGCGTTCCTCCAAAAAGGCCAGAATGTCGTCTTTGTTCCCGTTGCGGCGCAAGATTTCGCTCAAACCACGAGTCGTCTGATAATCACCTGTCCGCTCCCTTTGTACAAAGATCGCGTGCTGAAACAGCAGTTTGGCAGCGCGAGCCGTAGCGTCGTCAAGCTTATCATATACGAATACGATGAGATGATAACCGAGATCGTATACCTTCTGACTGGCTTCTCGGAAGGGGCACGAGGATTGAGGCTGTCGGACAGAGGTGACTTTCAGGTCAACACCTAACTCTGGAAAGTCGATCCCGCTTGCGGAACTGCCTGGCGAATATGAATGCATTTCCCCCAGAAATCTGTGGAATTCATGTTCGACATATGTTCCAACCGCCTTACCGTCCGTGACACCATAAAGGTCTGCGATGGGCTTTGAGGTGATTGCCGGGATGAAATCTCTGGCTGCTGCCTTTAGCTGACCAAGGGTCAGATTGGGCATCTGGACATCGGATTGGTTCTTGCTTTTCATTTCCTGCCTTGGCTCCAAGCGTTCGATTGATTATATTCGAACTGGCAGGCAAACGAGAAATCGGAAGGGAACCACACGCCGTGGATGCGCTGCTCAAGATGCTCCAGGGGGAGAAAGAAGCCATGCTGGCGCTGCTCCGCCGACTGGTCGAAGTCGAGTCGCCGAGCACTGACAAGGCCGCCGTAGACCGCTTCGGGAAACTGGTTGCCGAAACAGCCCGCCACTTCGGGGCACAGGTTCGATTCCATCCCTCTCGAACGACCGGCAATCATCTGCGGGCGGAATTTCGGCTGGCCCCGCGAGTGACTTCCGGGCAAATCCTTCTGCTCGGCCATCTCGATACCGTCTGGAGCATGGGTACAATCCAACGAATTCCGTTCCGCATCCAAGCCGGACGGGCGTATGGTCCCGGCGTTTTCGACATGAAGTCGGGGATTGTCCTCGGCCTGTTTGCGCTCGCCGCGCTTCGAAGCCTCCGCATTCCCATTGCGAAAAAAGTCGTGCTGCTGCTCAACGCCGATGAAGAGATCGGCAGCCCCTCCTCCCGCCCGCTTACCGAACGGGAAGCATGGCGTAGCGATGCGGTGCTGGTTCTGGAGCCGGCTCATGGACTCAAGGGGGCGCTCAAGACGGCGCGCAAGGGCACAGGAGAATTTCAGATTCGCGTCAAGGGGCGAGCGGCCCACGCCGGTCTGGAACCGGAAAAGGGTGTGAACGCCATTGTGGAACTGTCACATCATATTCTGAATGTGGAGAAGCTTACTGACACAAGACGAGGGATTACTTTCAATCCCGGAATGATCTCTGGCGGGACCCGCGCCAACGTCGTTCCCGAGGAGGCTTCCGTAATTGTAGACGTACGGGTGCTGCGAGCGGAAGATCAAGCGCGAGTCGAGCGCAAGCTGCGTTCGTTGCGTCCTTACGACCGCCGGGCACAGCTCGAAGTGACCGGGGGATTCAATCGCCCGCCGCTCGAACGTTCTCCGGCCGTGGTGGCGTTGTTCGAGCGGGCCCGCCGGCTGGCCAAGCCGCTCGGAATGGCACTGCGCGAGACAACGGTGGGAGGCGGCTCGGACGGCAACTTCACGGCGGTGCTGGGCGTGCCGACACTCGATGGTCTCGGCGCCGTGGGCGATGGAGCGCACGCCGTCCACGAGCACATCGTCATTGACGAACTTCCCCGCCGCGCGGCGCTGCTGGCGCATTTGATCGCGGAGCTTTCCGCCGACTCGGGTTCCGGCGGGTTCCGGAAGCCCTGATTGCCTGCCTGCGATTTTTCGGATTTCTCGGTTCTCTCGGAATTCTCGGAAGAATCCTCTTGACAGAATTCTTTTGACTCCATTCCGTCGCCCAGCCTATCGTGACAAGAGGAGGGCGAGCGGATGGGCCGAAAGAGGGCTCTGGGGGAAGCAGGGAGGCGACACAAGAGGTTCTTTTGCGAAACAAATCCAAAAACTCTTTTCATTCCGACATGAAGAACAATTTACTTGAGGTTCCCCAAGGGTTCCTGTTTGCCGCGGGTGAGGCCGGTCTGCGCACGCACGGCAGCGGCCCGGACGTGGCGCTGATGGTTTCCACCGTCCCGGCGCGGGTCGCGGCGCTGTTCACGACCAATCGCGTAAAGGCGGCGCCGGTTTTGATTTCCCAGGAACATTGGAAGCGCAGTCGCCGCATCGCTCAGGCGATTGTTGTCAACGCCGGGAATGCCAACTGCGCGACCGGCCGTGCGGGCCTTCGCGCGGCGCGGCAATCCGCGGAGGCAGCCGGAAAGCTCTTGGACGTGCGGAGGGAACAGGTGCTGGTGGCTTCGACCGGGGTCATCGGCGTCCCGCTCGACGCTCGCCGCATCACCGCGCAGCTTCCGGCGCTGGCGCGTCGGCTGCATCCGGAAGGATATGAAGCGGTCTCGCGCGCCATCCTGACCACCGATACCCGCCCGAAGGTTGCGGGGAAAAGTTTACCGATCGGCGGGAGGCGGGTGCGGATTCTCGGCATGGCGAAGGGCGCCGGGATGATCTATCCGCGCCTGGCTACCATGCTGGCGTTCTTTTTTACCGATGCCGCCGTCGAGCCTCGCTTCTTGCAATCCGCGGCGCGGCGCATGTGCGACTCCAGCTTCAACCGCATTTCGGTGGACGGCGACACCTCGACAAACGACACCGTGTTTCTCATGGCGAACGGGGTGGCGGGGAATCCGGCGATTGGGAAGCAAGGCGTGACGGCTGAAAAATTCCTCGAGGCGCTGGACGAAGTGGCGCAAGAATTGGCCATCGCGCTGGTCCGCGACGGTGAAGGCGCGCGGAAGCTGGCGGAGATTCGTGTCGAAGGGGCCGCGTCGGCGAAACAGGCCGACGCCATCGCGCGCTCGATTGCACTCTCCTCGCTCGTCAAGACGGCGCTCGCGGGCGGCGATCCCAATTGGGGGCGCATCCTTTCGGCGGTGGGAAACGCCGGCGTCGCGTTTGATCCAAACCGCGTGAACATCTTCCTGAACGGGACGCGGGTCTGCCGGCGGGGCGGCGCCGTTGACTTTGACGAAGCGGCCCTCCAGCGCGAGCTGCAAGCCCGTGACCTGCAAGCCAAAGACATCCTGCTCCGGGTGCAGATGGGGCAGGGAACGGCCGCGGCGCGCTTCTGGACCTGCGACTTCACGGAAGAATACGTCCGCATCAACGCCAGCTACCGGACGTAAGCGGTCGGGGTTCTGTCCCGCGCGTTGCGGTGGTAGCCACGGCACGCTTGGTGTGCCGTGGGCTTTCGGCCATTGGCTTTCGGCCTATGCCGGAGCGAACCCGGAACAGACCCACGGCATAAACAACATGCCGTGGCTACCACTTGCCAACAGCGGGGGGATGGAGTACAAGTGAAGAGAAATGCCTGTTGTGCCGTACGTCAATCGTATAGAACCGAGCGAAGACGCCGTGATTTGGCGCTTCATGGACCTTCGCAAGTTCCGCGATTTAATGGCAAGTGAGGAACTCTACTTCCGGCGAGCTGACTTGTTCTCCGACAAGAGTGAAGGATTACCTCCAGAGCAATATGCAAGGCGGGTTCTGCGTTTGGACCCGTATGACATCAACGACCGTGTGAGCCTCAATAATCACCTTGGTTCTCTTGCCCAGAATCGCGAGTCCTATTACATCAGTTGCTGGCATCTCTACCGTCAAGAAACACTCGACATGTGGGAACAATACGGCCATGACGGAGTAGCCGTCTGTTCACAGTATGGGCTTCTGAAGTCGGCCCTAGACGGATTGCTAGATGAGGCCCACACGGGATTGGTGCGATATGGCACCGACCATCTAGTAAACACTTTCAACACTCTAGAATTCATCACTACCAAGCAAATTCAATATTCCCAAGACCGCGAGGTTCGGGCGTGGTTAACTACTAGCGACCCATTGGGGGGTGGTAACCGGCATTTTGATTTGGACAATTTTCCTCACCCTGTGCCGTTGGATCTGAATCCGCGCCATTCATGGGTACCGGATTGTAAACGAAGGCGGATCAACCTGCGTTCGCTGATTACTGACGTCTTTATATCACCGTGGGCTGAAGAGGATGCTGTCGAAGAGATAATGGTCTGGGTAAAGTTGAAAGGTTTTCCTAACTCTGTTAAACGCTCCGAGTTAACGTCTGACCAGACGCCTACTCTGGAACAGTTCAGGGCTGTGCGACATTTGGCCAGCACACGCGTACCTGAGCCCAAGGTCATCAAGGACCGCTCAGTACCCAAGGAAGAACTGGACCAATTCTTCAGGGTGCTCTCTGGGCTGACTCCCTCCCGGGTGCGGTTTTTTTATCGTCAACGTTGGGAGTCATGTCGCTTGAACCCCGGTAGCCTCCCGCTGGCGACCGATATCCAGTACCTACAGACGACCTTGCGTTTGCTTCATGCTTGGTCGGATCAGGGAATTGATGTGGGCTGAGGCGCTAGAATGCTCCCTCCTGACGACTGTGGGTTTGCGGGGCACTTGGCCGGTTCGTCGGTTACCCGCCGAAGTGCCCAATCCGGAGCACGAACGATAAGTCGGCTTGGCTCCGCCAATTCCTCGCCGAGACAGGTTGACCTAGAACCCACCAGGGCTGATATGTGGCTGACCGGGCATAGATCCTGTAACGCCGTTAGTGTTTAGCTTTCTGACCAGTGGGCGGATCGTCGCCCATCCGGAAATTATCCTGAAATGGCGTTCTGGGAATTAAATACTGCCTAGTCGCCAAGGGCTTACTGATCCGAGACACGCGTTCAGATCACTTGGACGTGTAGGGCCCTAACCGGAAACTGACCCACTCCCAGGGGTCGCAAGCCCAAGACCTATGAGGATAGCGTAGACCGGATTTCTCACCAGCAATGGACATCGCGGCTTCGTTTTTGGTTGTCCTGAAAGGACAAGAGAAAATAGCCGGGGGCAACGCCCCCGGTACCGAGGCCCTGGCCATTTGAGCCCGACCCTGAAAGGGTCGTACCGATTGGTCGCGTGGGGCAAGCCCAATCTGTACGACCCCTTCGGGGTCGGCGTTTCCTGGGGGTATCCGGTTTCCGGGGGCGTTGCCCCCGGCTACCGTTTCAATCCCCTTCGGGGATTTTGCGGTGCGCAAGCACCCCGGAATCTGGTGAGAAATCCGGGTTGGGAGGGCAAAACAGAAGGGATTGGGAACGGGTTTCGGCTCGATCAGACCGGATGGGGCCACGCTCACTGGAGCTGGCCGGTCGGCAGGACCTGGCGCGGTCCTGTTCCCTTCTCCTCCAGTGTGGTCATGCTTCGGCTTGGTATGGAGCGTCGGGGTCAAACGCGCGACGAACCATTTCGGAGACGGCTCTCATCGTCGAGGAAGACAGGGACCGTCCTTCTCTCCGGAGCAAGCGATCCTTCGCGAGCGTAGTGATAAAGTGCCCCTTCAGATAAGACGGAGCCGGTAATCCCGTTTCGCCGGGTTCCAATCGTAACGTCGTCGGCCCGTCGTACCCGGCACTTCCGAACGGAACAATCAAAACGGAGTTGACTCGTTCGCTCTTATTGCGGGCGTCTAGTGAGACGATCAAGACCCAGTGCCGCCGGGGAGGGTCGCCGATATTCGCGGCCCATATTTCCCCTCGCCTGGGAAAAAGAGCAACCTCCCGTCCGGGCACTGGGCTATTCCTCAAAGCTGACCTCATCCACTGAATCCGACAGAGCCTGTTCGAGCCGCGCTTCTTCCTTCTGCACCCCGGCGGGTGAACCCGCAAAATAAGCAGCCGTGTCGCGCTCCAACCGAGCCCGCTGCTCTAAACGCTGCACCCTCTCCGCAACCAAATCCACCGCCTCGGCGATCGTGCCAGCGCGTCCGCTCTTCACTAAACTATGGAGGTATCGGTGAGTATCGCCAGAAACCGTTGTCGAAAGCTTTTTTCGTGAAACTGTTATCTTCATTGTCGCTCCCAATTGGGCTTCGCCATCTTCACGCAAGACATTGTGACAGATATTCATGTCCTTGTCAAGAGGATGATATATCCTATAAGTTAGGGGATAAAGTAGCGGTTCTTTCGCCGCCCTTCCGTCCCTTGAACGGATCAGGAAACGAAACGCCGTCACTCGCGGGTCATCCTCGGAAATCCGTTGTTGTCCTGCGATCTGGGGCGATAGGAGGGTACGTGTGATGGGGGTCTTGCGCCGCGATTCGTCTGAATGATCTCTGCGGACCTCGCATCCATCTGGCAAACCATTACTGCGAGCCTGTTACTTTTGGGCGGGACTCTGCAATGAACTCCTTAAATCTTTGAGGACAGCCTGGGGCGTCCACTCATTTCCGTAATACCACTTATAGATTTTCCCATCCGGCGAGAGGATGGTCGTGCTCAGGCCGTGCAGAATCTCTCCGCTTTCCTTTTGGTAACCGAACCCGAAGAAGCTGGCGATTTCTTTCATTTGGGCTTCCGGCGCGGAAGCAAATTCCCAGTGATCGAAGGCGTGGGCGTCGCGCTGGAGCACGTATTTGGATCCGTAGGCGCGCAAGACCTTGGGAGTATCGTATTCCGGATCAAAGCTGATGGTCAGAAGGTGGGTCTGGGCGTACGCGGCCGGGTCCTTTGCCAAGGCTTGCTCGATCTCTGCAAAGTTGCGGGTCATTAGCGGGCAGTAATCCGGTAATGGGCAACGCGTATAGAGAAAGGTGATTAAGAGGGCCTTGCCCCGGTACTGGCGCAGCTCAATGCGCTGGTCATCCTGGTTCACCAATACAAAGTTTGGCACCTCCTCACCCGTCTCCAACTGATGAAGCTGGCTGGCGGGAGGTGATTTTGCCGGCTCCCCTTTCTTTACCACGACGATATTTTCCAGCCACGTGCTATTGCCGCCGACGACCACTTGCGCGGTGACTTGATCGCCGGACGCAATGCCGTTCAGAGAGTCCGCGTCTTTGACGCCGTAGCCCATTGCCATGGCCTCCATGAAGCCGGGGATTGCCTCGTGATCCACCACCAGCGTCTTGTGCTCCTTGTCAGCGGTAATGACAGTGCCTCGGAGTTGATACCGCTGCGTCCCCGGGGACTGCGGTTCATTCTGGGAACTGCAGGCAGTGAGCCAACTACAAAGACTCACCCCTGCCGCGAGGGTGAGAATCAATAATGGTTCTGCTCCTGTTCTGGCGCGTGCTTGCATCCGTTGTCCTCTATGTAGGGCGTATTATTGGAGAGTCTCAAGTACGGGTCCGGCCTGCCTTTTCAATCAGAATCGGGATTCCGTTCTTGCACGAACTAATCTCTTGCCCCTCCCACAGTTGACAGTATATATCCGTTGGCCTCCAACCGAGCCTTTTCAGCCAGTGGTTTCGTTCAGGTCCCGTTATCGAAAGCGCCTCGGCCGAGCCTATGGCAGGAATGGCGCAACGGTGCTATGATGTTGTGAGGAGGGTATTCAAGCGGAGAATCCGGGACGCGGGCGGACTTTTTTCGCGGGCCGAGAGGAATTGAAAGCAGGCGTTTTCGGCTTTATGTGGAAAAGACGACCCGAAAGGCCCTCCGTCAGGTTTTGCTGCACTTGAAAACGGAAGCGTCCCATTGCCTGAAGGGTACCGAGGTGGCGTTAAATCGCTTCCTGGGACTGCCCACCGGGAGTGTTTCCGCCCACTCCCGGCATATTCAGGAAAGCATGTTTCTGTCCCGCGCCCAACGCCTCGCGGAATGGAATCGAGCCAAATCGGCTACCCCCAAATTGGCTACCCCCCCCAATTGGCTACGCCGACGAACATTGCAGGAACAGAACCGCCCGTCACGGTGGAGGATTGAATTGTCCAGTCGAGCCACGACAGTTGGCACAGACCCAACAGAGCTTCCGGGGACCCCTGCCTGGATGATGCCGTTTTGGAAACCTGCGAAGGGTAAAACGGGCGTCCTTCTTTATCTCGCTCTGATACACATTCTGGCTGTCACGGGAGTGGTCTTGTTCCCGTCGCCGAGCCTTCCGGTCCTGGGATTGTCTCTCCTGTTGGCGTGCCTGGGAGGCTTGGGGACAACCATCGGTTACCATCGGATGCTGGCGCACCGGGCTGTTCAGGTGAACAAGGTGATCGAGCACGTGCTGGTCTTCTGTGCCATGTTTAACGGCTCCGGGAATCCGGCCAGTTGGGTTGCCTATCACCGGCATCATCATGCCTATACCGATACCCCCGAGGACATTTCCAGCCCCAAGCACGGTGGCTTCTGGTGGGCCCACCTGCGCTGGCTCTATCAATCCAGCCCGGCAGACCGTCAAAAGTGGTGTCCGGAATTGAACCGGGGGGCGCACCAAATATGGAGACTCGCGGAAGCGCCGGTGGTATTGCTCTCTCTGTGCTGCGGCCTGGCACTCGGCTGGGAGGGATTTTTTTGGATCGGCGCCATTCGTTTGGTGTACTCGCTGCACATGCAGTGTTTTGTAAACAGCCTCACACACCTGGATCATTCCGACACAGGAGACTCCAGCAGGAATGTATGGTGGCTGGGGCCGCTGCAACTGACGGCCTGGGGGGAAAACTGGCACAGGAATCATCATTCCTCGGTTGGCTCGGCACGCCTGGGCTGGCATTGGTGGCAGGTCGACATCGGATGGTACTTCATCCGCATGCTGGAAGCCGTCGGCCTCGCAACCAACGTCAGACGACCCAGGACACAATGAACCATGACCCCTACCGTTGCGGGGCAGAATGGTTCCGCGCAAGGAATTCGAAGCCGCTGCAGGCGATGAACGAAAATGAAGAATCTGTTTGTTGGCAATATGAGGTTTCAAACCACTGTGGAAATGCCCAATTAATTCCCTCGGGGTGCTTATGCGCCGACTGCACAGTCGGGGATTGATGCAATACTTGGCAATTCGGCCGCACGCGCGGCGTTCGGTTGCGCTGGCTGTGGTCGTCTTCTTCTGTTTTCAAAGCAGCCGGTTTTATCTGAGCGCCCAGATGACTCCCGTCCCCTGCGTGCATCATCATCCTGCTCCCGTGATGGGAGCCGGGATGCATTCCCACCACATGGCGGAAGCTCCGTCTCCCACGCAGGAGGATGGTTTCTTCTTTCAGTGCTGCAAGGAGACCTACAATGGCATCGGCCTGACCCCTGCGCAGCCATTCGGACTGCCCGTCCACTTCGCGCGCATCCAACCGGAAGCGGCGCGGGCGATTCTGTTGCCGGATCGTTTCTCAGTCGTTGAGAGTTTTCTTCCGCCTCCCTTCCAACCCCCCCGAACCGAAAGCTAGACAGGCTTCACCATAGGCATATCCCGAGTGTATCGGGGTAGCCACGGCATGCTTTTTATGCCGTGGGTACGTTCCGGGTTCGTTCCGGTGAAAGTCAAAAGCCCACGGCACAAAAACGTGCCGTGGCTACCAGGTCCTATACCCGGCGACTGGGGAACGCGTTTGAGCGATCACTTGCCAAACGCTCTTTTTCCAGGCAGCCGGTTGGCGGGGGGGAAATCCCTTCGAGGGTCTCCAGGAGGTTCGTCATGATCAAATATTTTGCATTCATACTGACGGCAATAGGTTTTTTGCTGGCTCTCGTTTCTGTTGCCCAGGCACAAGGGGAAGGAGCCATTCACGGGATTGTTCTGGCCCAAGCCGACCGCTCGGCCTTGCCGGGCGCGGCCATTCGACTGGAAGGTCCCCCGATTTCCGGCGCCCTGACGGCCGTGGCGGGTGAAGACGGCCACTTCGGCTTTCAGCGCCTGATCCCCGGTGAGTACACGTTGGTGGTGGCGCGGGCGGAATTTGTGGAGGAGCGAACCCGCTTCACCTTGAAACCGCGCGAGGTCAAGAACATCACGCTGGAGCTTTCCCTGCGCCCGGTGCAGGAAACAGTCGTGGTCTCAGCGTCCATGGAAGACGTGGCCGCCACCTACTCGCCGAGTTCCACGGTCGTGCAAACGCATTCCCTTGAGGCGTTGCCGCTGGCGCAGCGAAACAGCTTGCCGGACGTGATCGTCGCCGCCGCGCCGGGAATGATCCGCGGGCACGATGACTTTGTGCACGTACGCGGCCAGGAAATCGCTCTCAACACGTTCATCAACGGCGTTTCGTTTTGGGAGAACGCGCACGCCATGTTCTCGGTCGGCCTGAGTCCGGACGTGATCCAGTCCGTCAATGTGATGACCGGAGGCTTTCCCGCCGAGTACGGCAACCGCTTTGGCGGCGTGCTCGACATCGTAACCAAGTCGGGCTTCTCGATGAACAACGACGGCGCGCTGACGCTGGGCTTCGGCACGGCGCTGCGGCACAACGCCTCCATTGAATATGGAGGCCACACGGAGAAGGCCGCCTTTTATCTGTTCAGTTCCGCGTTCGAGTCCGCGCGGTTCCTGAGTCCGCCCGATCCGCGCTCGATCCATAACACCGGACGCGGAGCGCGCAGCTTCGCGCAATTTGATTTTGCCGCCAGCCCCAACAACTTCCTGAAGCTTGTCTTGATGGGGGACGGCACGAACTTTGAGATACCGAAGACGGCGCTCGATGCCGTGCTGCGTCCGAACTTGAACTCGTTTCAACGCACCCGCTCGCAGAGTTTGATCTTTTCCTGGGACCACGTCCATTCCAATGATTTGCTGTTGCATACCGCGTTCTATCAGAAATGGTCCCGTTCCCGCCTGCTCCCGAACGACGATCCTCTGGGCGCGCAGGCTGACGCCGAGCGCACGCTGGGGACCTTCGGCCTCAAGAGCGACCTGACGCGTTTTGTGGGCCGCCATACCCTCAAAGGAGGCGCGGACCTGGTGCTGCTGCGTCCTGACGAGCGAGTGTCCTATCTCAGTCAGCCGTGGATTGACTACACGCATCTGATTGGCTCAGGTCATGTGCACTTCCGCGGCCCCAACCGTGGCCCCGTGGTGTTTCAGCAGCAGAAGACCGGCGGGCAGATCAGCCTGTACCTCCAGGACAAGGTCCAGCTCAGCCGAGGTCTGACCGCCGACATCGGCCTGCGGTATGACCGCTACAGTCTGGCGATCTCCGACTTCCACTTCAGTCCCCGACTGAACCTCGCCTACGAATTCCGTTCCGGGACGGTTCTGCACGGCTCCTATAACCACTATTTTGTTCCGCCGCCCATCGAGAATGTTCTCCTGAACAGCGCGGGGCTGACGAGCTTGATTTCGGAGATCGGGCAACCCCTGCCGGCCCTGCGCCCCGTTGTCGAAAACCAGTTCGAGCTGGGGGTGACGCAACCCATCGCGCGGCTGCTGCGCGTCGGACTGACCGGCTACTACCGTATCAGCAACGACGCCCCGCACACGGTCCTGTTCCCCGATTCCCGCGTGTACGCTTATGCCAACTTCGACAAAGGGAAGGCCTACGGTTTGGAACTCAAGATGGAGATGCCCACCATCCCTGCGCTGGGACTGTCGGGTTACTTGAACTACGCGCTCGGGCGCGTCTGGTTCTACAATCCCGTCACGGCCGGATTCACCACCGAGGCCGAGCACATCACCGCTGCGAACCGCTTTCTGGCCCCCATGGACCAGACCCACACGCTGACCTCGGGCTTCACCTACCGGCATCGCCGGAGCGGGCTGTGGGCTTCGATGGCCTTGGAATACGGCAGCGGCACTCCGGCAGGACACGGGGTTGGTGACCATGAACAAGAAGCCGGAGAGTCGGATCACTCGCACGGCGGATCGGAAGAGACAGCGCTGCGCGTTCCGCAGCACTTCACGCAAAACCTGACTCTCGGCTGGGACCTGTTGTCCAGGGGAGAACAGCCGCGCCTCGGCTTGCAGTTCAACATCGAGAACCTCACCGACAACGTGTACAAGGTGGCGCAAGAAAGTGTCTTCTCGCCGGGCCAGTTCTATATTCCGCGCCTGTTTTCCGGCTCGGTCAAGATTCGGTTTTGAAGCGGCCCCGGAGCCCCGCGTTGCCTCCTCGGGGGAAACATTGTACTCTGAGAGAGTTGTGAAGTCCGGAATGAAAGCGTTCCGTAGAAAAGGGAGCCGGCAGAGTGGGCAATCTGTTTGAGAGTCCTGCAATCGCGCAAATGGTGGAGAAGCAGTGGAAGAAATGGCTGCTGTTAACGCAACAGAGGCCAGGCCCGCCGACGCTGGGGCCTTTTCCCACCGTGACCGTTTCCCGCGAGCGAGGCAGCGGCGGAGGCATCGTTGCGCGGCAGGTCGCGGACCGCTTGCAATTCGTGGTCTTCGACAGCGAGATTGTGGACCACGTAGCCCGGGCCGCTGCAGTGGACCGCATCGTGGTCGCGCACATGGATGAGCGGAGCCAGAAGAGCATCAAGGAATGGACCGAGCGGGTGATGCACCGTCGGCAGATTTCCGACCAGAGCTATATGGCGCATCTGACGAAGACGATTCTGACCATGGGAGAGAAAGGCCATGCCGTCATCATCGGACGCGGCGCCCATCTGCTTCTTCCGACGGAACGGTGCTTGCGGGTGCGGATCGTTGCTCCGCTGCCCGTCCGCATTGACCGCCTCTGCTCCACGGGCATGGCGCGCGCCGAGGCCGAGAGCGTCATTGCGGAGACCGACCGGCAACGGGCCCGGTTCGTCGAGGAACATTTTCACGAATCCGACTCCAACCCCTTGCTCTTTGATTTGGTGATCAATACCGGCGAGATCACGCTCGAAACCGCTTCGGATTTGATCATTCGGACGCTGGAGGCAAGATTCCCGCAGGTGTTGCAAGCCCGTCACGCCCGGGAGCATCCTTCTCCCGAGTAGCCGACAACCCAAGCCCGCGGAAGCAGCTTTGCTCGTTCATAATGACGCGTGCGGCAGTGTTCTAAATTTGTGTTGCCAACCCCAGCGGGGGAATCTAAAACCGGCGTTGTCTTTCATTTTGCGTGGTACAATTTCTGCCGCGTTCATTGCAGCAGCCGGCAGCACCCGTAAGACTCCTGCGATGGAGGCCCCAATCCCAGACCAGTTTTGGCCAATTGCGAGAATTGCTTGAAGCCGAAGATGCCGCAACCAGCCTTGTTTGGCCAGTTCAGGAATAGCCTGTACTGCGGAGACTGCCTTAACGAATTGGATCGGATCACAAACGAATCCGTTGACCTGATTTATATTGATCCGCCTTTCTACAGCCAAAAATATTACGAAGTGATTTGGGATGAGAGCGCTGAGCGATATGCATTTGAAGACCGCTGGCGGGGTGGGCGGGAGACCTACATCAATTATTTGATCGAGCGCATCCGGAAGATGCGCGACAAACTCAATTCGACCGGAAGTTTCTGGATTCACCTCGATTGGCACATCGCACATTATATGAAGGTTGAGCTGGACAAGATATTCGGTCAAGCGAATCTACAGAACGAAATCATATGGCAGCGAACGAGCGCGCATAGCGACTCCAAGAGGTTCGGGCATGTCCACGACACTCTCTTTTTCTACTCCAAATCAGATGTGTTTACTTGGAATCCCCTGTTCGGGCCGCATTCACCCGAGTACGTAGAAAAATTCTATCGCTTCCCCGACCGAACCCGAGGGAGGTACCGTTTAGACCATATCATTCGGTCGCAATCCATGGGGCCGCGCCCCAATCTTTCCTACGAGTACAAGGGCTACAAGCCCAAGTGGGGGTGGCGAGTCATACGGGAGAAACTTGAAAAGCTAGATCGGGATCGAAGAATTGAGTGGTCACAAACAGGCAGACCGTATCTGCGGCGCTATCTGAATGAGATGAAAGGCACTGCCTTAACAAGTATTTGGACAGATATAAAGTCGGTTCAGGCGCACGCAAAAGAGCGGCTTGGTTACCCCACACAAAAGCCGATAGCCCTATTAGAAAGGATCGTCTCTGCCACGAGCAACCTCGGCGATTTGGTTTTGGACGCTTTCTGCGGTTGCGGAACCACAATGGAGGCGGCGCAGCGCTTGGGGCGCCACTGGATTGGTATTGACATTTCGCAGACTGCCATTCGAGTTGTAGAGAATCGCCTGAGAAAGATAGGTGCGCCAGCGCCCCAAGTCGTTGGCCTGGTCGAAACAGAGGAGCAGCTTCGGCGACTTGATCCGTTTGAGTTTCAAAACTGGGCAATCAACGCTGTCCAGGGACGACACAGCACGCGCAAGATTGCTGACATGGGAATTGACGGTTTTACGTTCCTGGAAAATCATCCGATCCAGGTCAAGCGCATGGATGACGTGGGGCGGCCTGTCATTGACAGTCTTGTCGGTGTGCTCGAGCGGGAAAAAGATAAGAAGGGAATGGTGATCGCTTTTAGTTTTACCCGCGGGGCCATCGGTGAAGTGGCTCGCCTGAAACGGGAAAGCGGAATTGAAATTCAGCTTCTAACGTGTTCTCAATTGCTGGCGGGGCTTTCCGCCAAACAGATGACTCTCTAGCAACACAGATTTAGGACACTACCGACGCGCGCAGCGGCTTGTTTGGACGGCGGCAAAGCTGCTAGAATTGCGTCTTTGTTTGATTGCCGCGCGGCGATCCCGCACGGCGGGACTCTTGGGAACTTCCTGGAAGAGGCTCCTCTTCCGGGAGGTCTTTTTTATGGCTGATGAACTGGATCTGGTAATTGTGGGCAGCGGGCCGGGGGGCTACGTCGCCGCCATCCGCGCGGCCCAGTGGGGCCTGCGCACGGCGGTGGTCGAGAAAGACGACCGCCTCGGCGGCACCTGCCTGAATGTGGGTTGTATCCCCACGAAGGCGCTGCTGTATGCGGCCGAGGTCCACGACACCATCCGGCGAGCGAAAGAGTTTGGGATTGAGTGCGGGGAAGCGCGCGTCAATTGGGATGCGGTCCTGGCGCGGGAAAAACAAGTGGTTCGGAAGCACAACAAAGGCATTGAGTTCCTTTTCCGCAAGCATAAGATTGAGACGATTCGCGGCT
>MEKR01000165.1:0-604 GCA_001767035.1 Acidobacteria bacterium RIFCSPLOWO2_02_FULL_61_28 | reverse complement strand
AAGCATAAGATTGAGACGATTCGCGGCTACGGACGGCTCCAGGGCAATGGCCGCGTGAACGTAAAGGGACCGGACGGGGAGCGGGAGGTCCGCGCGCGGAACATCATCCTGGCCACCGGTTCAGAAGCGCGAATGCTGCCGGGCCTGGAAGCCGATTCCGAGCGGATTCTGACCAATCGGGAAATTCTGGAGGTCAAGAATATCCCCGCCTCCATCGTGATTATCGGGGCAGGGGCCGTGGGCGTGGAATTTGCATCAGTGTATCGCCGGTTTGGCTCGGAGGTCGTCCTGGTTGAGATGCTCCCGCGCATCCTGCCCCTGGCGGACGAAGAGATTTCCAAGGAACTCGAAAAAGCGCTGAAAAAACAAGGCATCCAAATTTTCACGGGCGCCAAGGTCCAGCGGGTTCAAAAGAAAGATTCCGGCGTGGAAGTCGAGGTCGTTCAGGGAAGCAATACGCAAGTCTTCCAGGCGCAGAAAACTTTGGTGGCCGTGGGGCGGAAGCCCAATACGGAGGGCGTCGGGTTAGAGAAAACACGCGCGGAGACCGAGCGGGGTTTTGTCAAAACCGATCCGTACATGCAGACGGCGGAGCCGAACCTGT
>MEKR01000164.1:128765-136035 GCA_001767035.1 Acidobacteria bacterium RIFCSPLOWO2_02_FULL_61_28 | reverse complement strand
GTATGATTGCGCTATGGCAACTTCTCTGGCGAGCGGCAAGCGAACAGGTCTCTATCAAGACTTTCTCGACCGCCTGGACCGGCCGGGATGGAAGAAGTTTGCTTCGGCGATGGGGGCGCTGGCGATTGGCTTCCTTCTCGCCATTTACTCAGGGGTCTTCGCGCAGGAAGGGCGAACCGTTGCGACGGGCATTTGCGCGTCGCTGGCGCTGCTGCTGGCCGGGTACGTGGCGCTCACGGCGGTCCCGTATCTCGCGCGGCGGACCAGCCTGGAATGGTTGCGCGTCACCGTGGATTATCAGATCACGCGCGAAGGCTGGGCGTTCATCGCCATGATCTTCGTCCTGGCGATTGCGGGCTTGAACACCGGGAACAACCTGCTCTATCTGGTGCTGGCGAGCTTGCTGGCCGCGATCTTGATGTCCGGCATTCTCTCCTTTGTGGTCTTGATGGGGGTGGAACTGGAGATTCTGCTGCCCGACCACGTCTTTGCGCGCCGCCCGGCCCCGGCGCAGATTCACCTGAGAAACCGGAAGAAGTTTCTCCCGTCATTTTCGATCACACTGGCTGGCAAGGCGGAAGAGGAGAAGAAAGCGAAGCGAGCTTCGCGCAAGCGCGCCGAAGCACCGCACGCTCAGGCACATCCCAAGCCGCTGCAAGAGGCATCTGGGGGAACCCGCTCCAGCCGCGCCTCGGATGAAGGAAAGCCGGAAGCGGACCAGCGGATTCTGCGCCAGCCACTCTACTTTCCGTTTGTGCCGGCGGGGCGTGCGGTGACGCGCTCGGTGGAACTCGAGTTCCCGCGCCGGGGTTTGTATCGGGAGAACGGGTTCGCGCTGAGCACCCGGTTCCCCTTCGGGTTCCTCGAAAAGACCCTGCAATTGCCGATTGCGCGCACCCTCTGGGTCTATCCCGCCGTCGAGCCGACCGAGGAGTTCTACGAAATCCTGCCGATGCTGAGCGGGGAACTGGAAGCGTTCCAGCGCGGGCGCGGCCACGATCTCTACAGCATCCGCGACATGCTCTCGACCGACAGCGCGCGGCACATTGACTGGAAGGCCTCGGCGCGTACCGGGACGCTCAAGGTGCGCGAGTTCACGCGCGAGGACGAGCGCCGCCTGCAACTGATCCTCGACCGGCGCGTCGGCCCGTCGCCCGAAGGCCCTGGCGAAGGCTCCGGGCCGCAGCCGCTCGAGCAGTTTGAAATGGCGGTCGAGTTTTGCGCCTGCCTGGCGTGGCACTTCCATGAGGTGGACGCTCAATTACAGTTCATCTGCGACAGTTTCCAGACGCCCAGCGCCCGGGCCGGGGAGATTATTTATGACATCCTGCGGTTCCTGGCGGCGGTCGAGCCTTCCGCCGACGCTCCCCTGACGCCTCCGGGGGGTGTGGCGGGCGAAGAGAACGTCTTCCGGATCATCTGCACCGCCGCGCCGCGCGGCTCCGTTCCTACCACGTTGTGGAGCCGGTCATACCTGATCTTCTTCGATTCCCTGCGGCCGACGGCCGGGCAGACGGTGCCACAGTAAGGAAATCGGCCTACGGAACGCCGCCTCGGGCGCTGCGGGCTGCGTATTCGCTGCGGAGTATTCCGTACCCTTCCAGGTCCTCAAAGGTTCCCCACTTCGAGACGTGCTGGCGGAGAGTTGCCTCGGGGATCATTCCGATTTTTTCGAGCACTCGCCCGGAGGCCCGGTTTCTGCGGAAGTGATACGCGCAGATGCGGTGCAGCCCGAGGGTTTCAAAGCCATAGCGCAGAACGGCTTCCGCCGCCTCGGTGGCGTAGCCGCGATTCCAGTACGGCTTGCCGATCCAGTAACCGAGTTCTGCCCGGCAGTGCTGGGGGGGTCAGGCGCAGGCCGATTGACCCGATTAGTAAATTTCGGGAGCGCAGCACGATGGCGAAGGAAACCTCTTGTCCGCTCCGGTAACGTCTCTGTTGTTCATGGATCCACTGCTCCGCCATGCCGTCCTCGTAGGGATGCGGGATGCGGACGGTGGTGGAGGCCACGGCGCGCTCGCCGGCCAGCCGCCGGACCCGCGGTGCATCGGCCAGGCGAAGCGCCCGGAGCAGCAGGCGCTGGGTTGTGAGTTGGGGAGGCCTCTTCGCCATCTTCGGAAGTGGTTTTGGCGAAGGCGAACCCTGCTGAATCCGCAGCCCGGCCACAGAAAAACTCCTTCCTTCTGAAGAGGCTTTCCTGTTATAATTCTTACTTAACTACGAAGGAAGTCAAAGCGCCTACCGCGGGCGGAAGCCTTCTTCAAAGTTTCTAATCCCTGGGGGGGGGAATTTTGCTTGCAGAGGAGCGGGAAATCAATTAGACTACCGACTTTCGCAATATGGAAACGATGGAATTAGTTCGGCCCGAAATCGTGAACTCGGCCCCGTCCGAGATCGAGGGTGTCTCCCCGCATCGGGAAGCCGCTTTCTTTTATGGTCTCTTTTTGCGCGGCCACTCACTCGAAAGCCTGCGGCGGGATATTGACGTTGCTCCCGAAACTGTGGCGCGCTGGAAACTCATGCGGCACCACGACCCCTGGTACGAAGAGGCTCTGGTTGTCATCCTGCCGTTTCGCAAACGGGTGCTCGCCATCTTCGAGTCGCTGATCACCTCGGAATTCAGCCAGGTCCGCCAGCATTAATCTCCTGATTCCAAAAGTCTTCTGGGTAGCCGGTCCCTGCTTGGGGCGAGCTGTTCCCAGGTGTGCTATATTCCTTAGCGTAGGGGCTTTTTGCCGCGGAGTTTCTGCCTGTGATCCAAACCCTGTTTGGAAGCCCGGAAGCAAAACCCGGACTGCTGGAACGGTTCCAGAAGGCGGTCCAGTCCACTCGCAGTTCCTTGGTTTCTCGCGTCGAAGACTTGGTTCGGGGCAAGACCGAGATTGACGCCAAACTGCTCGAAGAACTGGAAGAGACCCTGATTGCGGGCGACGTGGGGGTCGGGACCGCGCAGGAAGTCCTGGAGGCGGTTCGCGGGCAGGTCAGCCGAGGCCAATTGCAAGAACCCTCGCGTCTGAAGTCGGCGGTGAAAGCCGAGCTTTTGAACATCCTCAAGCAGACGGCGGACGGCCTTCCGCGCACAGTGGTTCCTCCGGTCGTGATTCTGGTCGTCGGCGTGAACGGCACCGGAAAGACCACAACCATCGGCAAGCTCGCTTTTCAACTCCGCGCGGAGGGGAAGACGGTGTTGCTCTGCGCGGGGGACACTTTCCGGGCGGCGGCCACCGAACAACTGGAAATCTGGGGGGAGCGGACCGGCTGTGAAGTGGTGAAGCAACGTCCGGGGGCCGACCCGAGCGCCGTGCTCTTTGACGCGTTGACTTCGGCCAAGGCCCGGCAGTTCGATTACATCATCGCGGATACGGCGGGGCGTCTGCACACCAAGGTCAACCTGATGGCGGAACTCGAAAAGATGCGGCGGACCAGCCAGCGGATCATTCCCGGCTCGCCCCACGAAGTTCTTCTGGTCCTGGACGCCACCACCGGCCAGAACGGTTTGCAGCAGGCCCGGCAGTTCACGGGGAGCGCCGGCATCACGGGCATCGTGCTGACCAAACTCGACGGGACCGCAAAAGGCGGCGGCGTCATCGCCATCGCGCGGGAACTCAAACTCCCCATCCGTTACGTGGGCGTCGGCGAGCAGAAGGAAGACCTGCTCCCCTTCGACCCGGAGCAGTTTATCGAGTCGCTGTTCAGTTAAGGGAACGCGTGATGATTTCTCGCAAACGGAAGCCAGTGCATGTGAAAGAACTGGACCGGGAGCAAATCGAGCTTGGCGCGAGTGATAAGTTCTGGAAGCTCATCTCGAAGCGCCGCAAACAAAAAACGCTAAGTCGAGAGGTCCTGGAACGAAAGATCAACCGCGGGAAAGAACTCCGATCTCCGCATGAACCCAGATGAACAATGGATGGATCGGGCGCTCGGACTCGCCGCGCAGGGGGTAGCCCTCGCCTCGCCGAACCCGCTGGTCGGGGCCGTGCTGGTCCGTGACGGCCAGGTCGTGGGGGAGGCTTTCCACACCTACGAAGGCCGCAGGCACGCCGAGGTGCTGGCCCTCGAGGTGGCTAATGCGCAGGCCGGGGACGCCGCCCGGGGCGCGACGTTATACATCAATCTCGAACCCTGCTGCCACCAGGGGCGCACCGGCCCCTGCACGGAAGCGATCATTGCGGCGGGCATCCAGCGCGTCGTGGCTGCGATGGCTGATCCCAATCCGCAGGTCTCCGGGCGCGGCTTCGAGCGGCTGCGCCAGGGCGGAGTTGAAGTCGAAACGGGGCTTTGCCGCGAGCAGGCCGAGCGGTTGAATGAGAGCTTTGCCTGCTACATCCGCACCGGCCTGCCCCTGGTGACGCTCAAGACGGCCATGACGCTCGACGGGAAGATTGCCGCTCCCGACGACAACAGCGGCCTTTCCCGAGCGAAGCCGAGGGGCTGGGTGACCAGCGAGGAAGCCCGCGCCCACGTCCAGCGCCAGCGCCACGCCCATGACGCCATCCTGACCGGCATCGGCACGATTCTGGCGGATGACCCGCTGCTGACCGACCGCTGCGGCCTCCCGCGCCGCCGCCCGCTCTTGCGAGTGGTCCTGGATTCCCGCTTGCGGATTCCGGCAACGGCCCGTCTCCTGGAAGGGGTGGCCCCGGAAAATAAAAACGACCTGCTCATCTTCTGTTCGTCCTCCGCCGATCCCAACACGCGCCGCGAGCTGGAACGGCGCGGTGTTCAGGTCTGTGCCCTGAGTAGTGCCGCCGCCTCGGCGGCTGAGACTGAGCCAGCGGGACGCTGGCGCTACGAGCGCCCCGACCTGCGCAAGGTCCTCGAAGAATTGGGGCGACGCGAGATTACCAGCGTTCTGCTTGAAGCCGGGGCCGAATTAAACGGCGCGGCGCTCGACGCGGGCGTTGTGGATAAGGTCTTCCTGTACTACGCGCCGAAGATTTTGGGCGGGCGCGATTCGCTTCCCATGGCCGCGGGCCGCGGCGTCCGATCCATGCGCGATGCCTTGCAAGTTCACCGCATCCGCCACTACGACTTCGGCCCGGATTTCGCCCCCGATTTCGCCATCGAGGGATACCTGCGCGATGTTTACGCGGATCATTGAAGGTCGAATGTTTAATGTTTAGGGAAGGGTAGCCACGACCGTGCCTTCGCTACCAAAGAATCGGGCAGTGGAGTTTTTTGATACTCAGTTTCAGCGCCAGGTAACTGCCACCGAGTACGCTCTGAATCCGTTCGAGCGGGCGATCTTACCCTTCGTTTTTGGCGAAGTGCTCGATTTGGGATGTGGACTCGGGAACCTCGCCATCGCTGCCGCCATGCAGGGCTGTCGCGTGACCGCTCTGGACGCAAGCCCGACGGCAATTGCCGACCTGGCGCGCCGCGCTTCCGAGCAGCGACTCCCGATCACGGCGCGCGAGGCCGACTTGGGGCATTTTGCCGTCGAAGGCCAATTTGATAGTGTCATAGCGATTGGGCTGTTTATGTTCTTCGCAAAGGATGTTGCGCTAGAGGGGCTTGCTCGCGTGAAGGAGTTAACCAAACCGGGTGGAATTGCCGCCGTGAATGTCCTCATCGAGGGCACAACGTATCTCGATATGTTTGAGCCGGGCGAGTACTACTTGTTTTCGGAAAACGAATTGCCGGAGTTCTTTGCCGGGTGGACGCCGGAATATCTGAAGGTGGAATCCTTCCCGGCGCCTCAGGAAACTGTGAAGCGTTTTTGTACGCTGGTCGCTCGACGGCCATGACCTTCGAGTGAAATCATAGGAAACCAAATTCCGGTCCAATCGAATGTTTACAGGGATCATTGAAGAAATCGGCACGGTGGGGGAGCTGAAACGCGGCTCCGAGCCTTCGGGGGGCGCGAAGTTGGTTGTCCGAGCGCGCAAAGCGCTGGCGGCGACCGATGGTCCGAGACTCCAGGAGGGCGAGAGCATCGCGGTCAACGGCGTCTGCGTGACGGCTCGGGAAATCACGGCGGAAACATTCTCGGCCGACCTGGCGCCGGAGACCCTGGCGCGGTCGAGCCTCGGCTTCCTGCGGCCCGGCGCGCGGGTGAACCTCGAGCGGGCCATGACGCCGTCGTCGCGCTTCGGCGGTCATATCGTGCAAGGGCACGTGGACGGCGTGGGAAAACTCGTCGCGCTCGACCCGCTCCCCGACGGCAACTATTGGCTCTCAGTAGATGTCCCGGCGGAACTGGAACGCTACATCGTCTGGAAAGGCTCGATCTCCCTGAACGGCATCAGCCTGACCGTGGCGCGCCTCGACGGCAACCGCGTCGGCGTTGCCATCATTCCTCACACGCACGAGATCACCAGCCTGGGCGACTTGCGGCCCGGCGACCCGGTCAACGTGGAATGCGATGTTCTCGCCAAGTACGCGGAAAAGCTGCTTGCAAACCTCCAGGTCCCTTCCCGCCAGCAACCTGCCCAGCCCTCTTCCCTTACCCTGAAGCGTCTGATGGAAGAAGGGTTCTAAATAAAGCACATTTTCTTACCGATTGACGCCGAGGGCCGGTGGCTCTATAATTGCACTGTATTGGACGGTATGCTGCGAGCAACTGCATTCACGCTTCTTCTGTTCGGGGTGCTGAGTCACCCGCTGGCGCTTCTCTGCGATACGGAGTGCAAGGAGATGGTGGGAATGGGGGATTCGTCGGTAACCCCGCCCCCGTCAGTCGTTCAGGCCGATTTGCGGCCGTGCTGCGCGGATTCCCCGCAGATCACCAAGCAATGGCTGGGGAAGCCGCTGCCGAAGGTTGTGAAGTTCGGTGGCTCCCAACCGCCTCAGAAGGTACTCCTCACTGCTGGGTTCTCTCACACAATCCATCGCCCAGCGCTGACGCAACTACGCGGTGCTCCCCCTGTGGGAGCCTCCTCTCAAGTCCTGCGCGTCTAGACCTTTCTTTTATTTCCTGAGAACAACTGCGCCGCCTGACCGGCCTTGTGTCTCCGCACGCAACGGAGCGCAACTCGGAGCCGGTGATGAGCGGCACCGCTGGTAGCGCATTCCGGGCACGGCCCGTGGGGATCGAGTCGCCGATTCGTGTGGTCCCCACAAGACTCCGTGCCGAGGGCTTGTTGCCATCGGCTTTTTGCCATAGGCTTTTTGCCATCGGCGTTATGCCATAAAGGTTCTAGACCATGAAACCAAATGCGATCTTGATTACTTTGTTCTTCCTCCTTCTCCATCTCCATGCGGCAGGGCTGGCCGCGGCTCCGGTGAATTCGTCCCCAGGGCGTCCCACTCCGGGGCAGGCCGCACTCTC
>MEKR01000164.1:91684-128751 GCA_001767035.1 Acidobacteria bacterium RIFCSPLOWO2_02_FULL_61_28 | reverse complement strand
GGATCGCAGAAGCGGTCTTCCTCAACGACTTGGTCGAAGAGGCGCTGCGCAACAACCGGGACATTCGGGCCGCACAACGAAAATACGAAGCGAGCCGGCAGCGCCCGTCGCAATCGTCCACGCTGCCCGACCCCATGCTCAGTTTTTCTTCCAACAACATCGGGAATCCTGTCCCGATCACGACGCTCGGCGAGGAAGACATGAGCATGACGGGTTTTGATCTGATGCAGGAGCTGCCCTTCCCCGGCAAGCTGCTGCTCAAAGGAAAGATGGCGCAAAAGGATGCCGACTCGGACTGGCACGGCTACCGGGGAGTCGAACTCCAGGTTGTTTCCGAGGTAAAGCAGGCTTTCTATCGTTTGCGCTTCGTCCATCAAACCTTGGACGTGGTGGAGAAAAACAAAGACCTGCTCGATAAGTTCGCCCGGATCGCGGAAGCGCGCTACGCCGTCGGGAAAGCAATTCAGCAAGACGTACTGCGGGCGCAGGTGGAACTGACTGCGCTCGAAAAGAAGCGCATCGAGCTGGAGCAGCAGCGGGGAAGCCTCGAAGCCAAGATCGTCAGCCTGCTCAACCGGCCTCCGGAGTCGCCTCTCGGCCGGCCCGCCGATTCTCCCAAAACGACGCTCGCCGTGAGCTTGGACGAACTCTATCAGGCGGTCCGGAGCCAGGCGCCGGTTCTCGGGCAAGAGCAGGCCATGATTGAGAAAAATACCTACGCCCTGGATCTGGCCCGCAAGGACTACTACCCGGATTTTGCCGTCGGCGCCGGCTGGTTCTCCCGCGGCGGACTGCGCGATCTGTGGAGCCTCCGGTTCGACGTCAAGGTCCCGCTCTATTTCTGGCGCAAGCAGCGCTCCGCCGTCGCGGAATCGGCCCACACCCTGGAGCAGTCCCGGCGTGAGTACGAGGCCACGACGCAAACCCTTCACTACCGGATCAAGGACGACTACCTGATGGCGAAGGCCAGTGAGCAGTTGATGGAATTGTATTCGCAGGCAATCATTCCGCAGACCACGCTGGCGCTCGAGTCCGCCATGGCAAGCTATCAGGTCGGGACGCTCGATTTTCTGTCGTTGCTGACCAATTTCCAGCAATTGCTCGACTACGAAGTGGAATACCACAAGGAATTCGCGGGGTTTCAAGAAGCGCTGGTGCGCCTGGAAGCGACCAGCGGCCGCCGGCTGCTGGAGTGATTTCGAAAGGAGAGAAACCGTTATGTCCGGTCAACGAATCTTCGGCGCTTTTCTGAGCCTCGTTCTACTGGGGTTGGCAGCTACGAGCGTGTACTTTGGCTATCGGCTCTGGCGGGAGCGCGAACCGGCTGGCGGTCCGCCCGCCGCAGCCACCCCTGCTCATGACGGGTCCATGCCGCAGCCGGAGCCTGCGGCCGCTCTCCCCGAAAGGCCGGTCGAGGCGGTGGCGTACGCCCCGGTGGACCTCAGTCCGGCCCAGCAGCATTTGATCGGCGTGACCACCGGGCGGACGGAGTATCGCGTGCTGGAGAAGACGATTCGCGCCGTGGGCCGCGTGGACGTGGACGAGACCCGCATCGCGCACATCCACACCAAGATCAGCGGATGGGCGGAGCAAGTCTTCGCGGACTATACCTACCAACACGTCCAGAAAGGGGACCCGCTCTTTACGATCTACAGCCCCGAACTGGTCGCGACACAGGAAGAACTGCTCCTGGCCCTGAAAGCGCGGGACTTCCTGGGCAATAGCGCGGTTCCCGGCGTATCCCGGGGGGCCGGTACTCTGCTCGAGGCGACGCGCCGCCGTCTCTCGCTTTGGGACATCTCACCGGAACAAATCGCCGAGATCGAACGAACGGGCCAGGTCCAGCGCACGATTACGATTTATTCCCCCATCATGGGTCACGTGAGGCAACGGAGCGTCTTCCCCTCGACCTACGTGACGCCCGAGATGGAAGTCTACACCATCGTGGACCACTCGGTGGTCTGGATCAACGCCGACATCTATGAATCCGAGATCGGTTTTGTCCAAATGGGCCAGCGCGCGGTGGCGACCACGGAAGCCTACCCCGGCCGGGTTTTCACCGGCCGCCTCAGCTACCTCTGGCCCCACATGGACCATGAGACACGCACCCTGAAAGTGCGCCTGGAGTTTCCCAATCCGGACTTGGATCTGAAACCGGAAATGTACATGCACGTCGGACTGAATATTCCACTGGGGCGGCGGCTGGTCGTGCCGGAGAGCGCGGTCGTGGATACGGGAACACGCCAGATCGTTTTTGTGGTCCGCGCGCCGGGGAGCTTCCTGCCGCGCGATATCCGCACCGGGGTCCGCGTGGACGGATCGGTGGAAATTCTCCAGGGACTCCGGGCCGGAGAAGAGATCGTCACCTCCGCCAACTTCCTGATTGATTCGGAGAGCCAATTGCGTGCTGCGCTCGGCTCGATGACGATGGGAACGGGGGTTACCGAGATGGCTGGCCGTCCGGCTGCCGCTCCTGCGGCGAGCGCCCCCGCCGGGCCTACAGCTCAAATTCAGTTCCGCTCGGAGCCGACGCCGCCGCGTGCCGGGAGAAACAATCTTTCGGTGACGGTGACGGACGCTGCCGGAAATCCCGTTGCGGACGCTTCCGTGCGAGTTGTCTTTTATATGCCCGCGATGCCGGCCATGGGCATGGCCGCCATGCGGGCGGCGGCATCGCTCAATCCCGGCGGGCCGGGTGTGTACCGAGGGGAGATCGCTCTTCCCACGCCCGGAACCTGGCAGGTAACCGTCACGGCCGAAAGGGCAGGGGCTTTGATCGGTTCACGGCAGTTGACGGTGACGGCCCAGCCGTAGGAAGGGCAGTGGCAAGTGAATAGTGACGAGTGACGAGCAAGAGAGGAAAGCGGTGATAAGTGATTAGAACTGGTTTCAAAAATGCCTATTGGGGGAGAAACGTCAGGGCACGGCTTCAGCCCCTGAGGGACCGTCCGTTCTTGTCGGTTGCGCCATAAAGCGCATTTTTGAAACCAGTTCTAGTGACAAGCAAGAGGTTGATCGGAACGGATTTTTTCTTGTCACTCGTCACTTGTCACTCATCACTGTCTTTCAAGATTGGAGAGCGCGATGATCAGCAAAATCATTGAAGGGTGCGCCCAGAACCGCTTTTTTGTTTTGTTCTTTGTGGCCTTTCTGGTGGCGGCAGGCTGGTGGTCGCTGCGGAACGTGCCGCTCGATGCAATCCCGGACCTCTCCGACGTGCAGGTAATCGTCTGGACCGAATGGCCCGGCCGCAGCCCCGATCTCATCGAAGACCAGGTCACCTATCCGATCGTAACGGCCTTCATTTCCGCGCCGCGCGTCAAGACGGTCCGGGGCTTCACCGACTTCGGCGTCTCCTACGTTTACGTCATCTTTCAGGATGGGACGGACCTCTACTGGGCGCGCTCGCGGGTGCTCGAATATCTGCAAGGGATTCGCGGGCGGCTTCCCGAGGGCGTCAACCCCGTGCTCGGGCCCGACGCCACCGGCGTCGGCTGGGTCTTTGAGTACGCGCTGGTGGATGAAACCGGCGAACACAACCTGGCCCAGCTTCGGAGCCTGCAGGATTGGTACTTGCGCTACTGGCTGGCGGCGGTGCCGGGCGTTGCGGAAGTGGCCGCCATCGGCGGCTTCGTCAAGCAGTATCAGGTGCAAGTGGACCCCAACAAACTCGCCGCCTACCGCATTCCCTTGAAAACGGTCGTCGAGAACATCCAGCGCAGCAACAACGACGTCGAGGGGCGGCTGCTCGAATTCTCGGGCCGCGAGTACATGGTGCGCGGTCGCGGTTACATCCGCAACATCTCCGATATTGAGGAGGTGGCCGTGGCGGCCAACGCGATGGGCACGCCCATCCGCGTCAAAGACGTCGCGCGCGTGACGCTGGGGCCGGATTTGCGGCGCGGCATCGCGGAAATGGACGGCAAGGGAGAAGTCGTCGGAGGCATCGTCATCGTTCGATTCGGCGAAAACGCGCTGAACGTGATTGACGGCGTCAAAGCGAAGCTGCGCGAAGTCGAGTCGTCCTTGCCGAAAGGCGTCCGCATCGTCCCGACGTATGACCGCTCGGACTTGATCCGGCGCTCGATTCATACGCTGGAGATCACGCTCCTCGAAGAATTGCTGATCGTGAGCGGGATCATCCTGCTGTTCCTCTGGCACCTTCCGAGCGCCCTGATCCCGATCCTGACGATCCCTACCGCCGTCATGATCTCGTTCATCCCGATGAGGTTCAGCGGGGTGACCTCGAACATCATGTCGCTTGGCGGCATTGCCATTGCCATCGGTGCCATGGTGGATGCCGCGATTATTGTGGTCGAGCAAGTTCACAAGAAGCTCGAACGCTGGGACGCCGAAGGAAAGCCCCGCCCTTACCGCGAGGTCATCATCGAGGCCGTGCAGGAAGTGGGCGGCCCGAGCTTTTTCTCGCTCCTGGTGATCGCTGTTTCCTTTATCCCCATCTTCACGCTCGAAGCCCAGGAGGGGCGGCTGTTCCGGCCCCTGGCTTTCACCAAGAATTTCTCGATGGCGATCGCGGCGGTGCTGGCCATTACGCTGGTTCCGGCGCTGTCGTTGCTGTTCATCCGCGCCGAGCGGTTTCGCTTCCGGCCGCGATGGCTGTCCGCCGTGGTCAGTTCGGTTGCGGTCGGAACGATTCATCACGAGACGAAGCATCCGATCAGCCGCATCCTGATCGCTGCCTATCAGCCGGTAGCCGAGATGGCTTTGCGCTTCCGCTGGCTGGTCATCCTGGCGGCCATTGCCGTCGTTGCCAGCACCGTGCCGGTGTTCCTGCGCCTCGGTTCGGAATTCATGCCGCCGCTCAACGAAGGCACGATCCTCTACATGCCGACCGCCCTGCCGGGCCTCTCCATCACCGAGGCCGGGCGGCTAGTGCAAATTCAGGACCGCATCCTGCGGCAATTTCCGGAAGTGGAGAGCGTGTTCGGCACAGCGGGCCGCGCCAACACTGCCACAGACAATACCCCGATGGGCATGGTGAACACGACCGTGGCGCTCAAGCCGCAAGAGCAATGGCGGCACGTGCCGGTCGAGCGGTGGTATTCCCATTGGGCGCCGGAGTTTCTGCGCGGCTTTTTGCGCCAGGTGTGGCCGGAAACCCGGCCGATTTCCATGGAGGAACTGGTCGCGGAGATGGACCAGAAGCTCCAGTTCCCCGGCTTCCCGAACGTCTGGACCATGCCCATCCGCAACCGCATTGACATGCTGACCACGGGCATTAAGACCGCCGTCGGGATCAAGATTGCCGGGCCGGACCTGGAAGTAATCCAGCGCTTGGGAAAACAGATCGAGCCGATTGTGAGCGCCGTGCCCGGCACGCGCAGCGTCTACGCCGAGCGCGTGGCGCAGGGCTACTTCACCGACATTCGCGTGGACCGTGTGGCCGCGGCGCGGTATGGCCTCACGGTGGGAGACGTGGAGGACGTGATCCAGTCGGCCATCGGCGGCGAGAACGTCACACAAACCATCGAGGGGCGCGAACGCTATCCTGTCAACGTACGCTACGAGCGGGGCCTGCGCGATGACCTGGAGCAGCTCCGGCGCGTGCTGGTTCCCACGCCGCGCGGCGCGCAAATTCCGCTCGGCCAGTTGGCCGACATCCGGCTCACGCTTGGCCCCAGCATGATCCGCGACGAAGGGGGCTTGCTGGCGGGCTATGTCTATATTGACATGGGGGGACGCGACCTGGGCGGCTACGTCCAGGAGTTGCAACGAACGGTGGCGGCGAGGCTCGCGCTGCCTCCCGGTTACACGCTGACCTGGACCGGCCAGTACGAGTACAAGCAGCGGGCGGAAGAGCGGCTCCGGGTGGTTGTCCCGCTCACCCTCTTCGTCGTTTTCCTCTTGCTCTATTTGAATACCCGCTCCACGGCGAAGACGCTGATCGTTCTGCTGGCGGTGCCGTTCTCGGCGGTGGGCGCTATCTGGCTGCTTTACTATCTCGGCTACAACATGAGCATCGGGGTCTGGGTGGGGTTGATCGCGTTGATGGGCGTGGACGCCGAGACCGGGGTCTTCATGCTGCTCTATCTCGATCTGGCGTATGAGGAGATGCGCCAGCAGGGCCGGATGAAGAGTTGGGCCGACCTGCGGGAAGCGGTCCTGCACGGCGCGGTCCAGCGCGTGCGCCCCAAGGTGATGACGGTGGCGGTCATGTTGATGGGACTGCTTCCCATCATGTGGTCCGCCGGAACCGGCGCCGACGTGATGAAGCGCATCGCCGCTCCCATGATCGGAGGCATCCTGACCTCCTTCATCATGGAACTCATCGTCTATCCGCCGGTGTACACGATTTGGAAATGGCATGGGGAAGTGAAGCATGAACTCGGCCGGGCAAAGGGGTTGCCGACGGCCGAATAGGAGGTCCTATGGGTACGGTTGAGAACAATACGAAATCGTTAACCGACTTGGTGAGACAGTTCCGGGTGTGTTGGGAGGTCTCGCCGGAATATGCCTATGTGAAACAGGAAAGAAGGCAGGTTGGGTTTGATCTGGAGCTTTACGGAACTCACGAGCCTTGGGTGGAACATCCCTCGCCGGGTTGCGATCACTGCCTGCGTGTCTTTCACGCTCTCCAAACGATCGCCGAGGGCGTTCTGCCGCAGGAATACCGGCCCTCCCGGTCAGACCTGGGAATCTACGATCAAGCGATTCACTATGATCGGAAACGAGGCGAGCGCCCGGACGTGGTCCTGGCGATCAAGATCACCCACCGGGAAGGCTACGAACGCCCGGTGGATGAGTGTGAGACCCGGTGCCTGAAGGAAATGAAGCAACGCTTGCGCGAGCTGGGCGCTCGGGAGGGGCGGTGGGCGCCCATAGCGGGAAACAAGGTGGGGAATTCGATATGAAGAAGAGCCGCAAAATCCGATCGTGGGTCACCGGGACGATTTTCTTGATTGCCGTTTTGGTCCAAGGAGCCATCTCTCTTCCAGCACAAAGCCCGCTGCTGCTGAACGTCCGTCACGATCACGGCTGGGGGAGTTGCTCCGGCACCGTGACGCTCGATGACCAGGGCGTGCGGTACGAAACCACTCATACGAAGGACGCCCGTAACTGGACTTACGAAGAGGTGCAGCAGTTTCAAGTGGAAGATGGGCAGCGGCTGAAAGTAATCACGTACGAAGACCGCAAGTGGCGGCTGGGGGCAGACAAGGTGTTCGAGTTTACCTGGACGGATGGCGAACCGACTCCGCTGGAAGTCTATGACTTCCTCCGCGCCCGCACGCGCCGGCCGATTGCCGCCGGGTTGCGGATTGCGGACCTCGGCGAAGTTCGATACGAGTTCCCCGTCAAGCACCTCGGCGTCTTGAAGGGCCGACAAGGGCGGCTGTTGTTCACCGAGCGATGGGTTGTCCTTCAGTCCGACGAGAAGGGCGGGAACCGAACCTGGCGCTACGAGGATTTGGAGAGCGTTTCGTCGTCCGGCCTCTACGACCTGACGCTCACCACCCACGAGCAGCAGAAATTCCACTACGCCTCGCGCCGCGTCTATCAGTTCCAGTTGA
Source organism: Acidobacteria bacterium RIFCSPLOWO2_02_FULL_61_28 (assembly GCA_001767035.1). Classification (GTDB taxonomy): domain Bacteria; phylum Acidobacteriota; class Terriglobia; order 2-12-FULL-54-10; family 2-12-FULL-54-10; genus 2-02-FULL-61-28. The sequence continues at coordinate 121,222 of MEKR01000164.1, read as the reverse complement.
AGGAATCCTTGCCGCCGGACCGCTACGACACGTTGTGGCGATTTGTGAACGGGAAGAAGGGAGTGGATCTGTTCGGGGCCTCTGAGACTCCATCGCGTGGAAGGTGATCTTTCCTTACAAGCCCATCTCTCGCTCGAACTCCGCCAGATAGCAGCGATCCAGACTAAACCTTTTATTCCAGCTATTCCAACCTAGCTTCGAAGGTTGAGCCTAGCCCTCGTCATTCGTCGTTTAGATATAGCAACAAACCGATTACTACCACTATAAGCGTTATCCATTCGGTTCCGAGTCGAGCCGTGTCCAGGCTTACGCCCTCCTTGCTTGCTAAGACTGCTTCTAGGATGGAGTCGTGCGTAAAACCAACCTTTTTGATCTTTTCGGCGTCGGCAATTGGAGGGACAAAAATCAATCCATAGCCCAGTGAGACTTGGACCGGAGCATAATTCTCCTCAAGAGACCCACTCAGAATCCATGGTGGGTAAATACCGATGACCAGTGCAGCAAGGGTTCCTGCAAGAAGAACAGCCTTTTGCCTTTTGTTGAAACGCACTCGGCCTCCACTTCTCGGCAAACGTTACGACTTAAGGAGATTGCAGGCCGCCCAAAGGGCCAGCGCAAGACTTAAAAACCCCAGTGAGCATGAAATCACCGCAAGCCAAGTGGCCATTCGGACGATTGCATCGGGATGGTGCCACCCAGCGCGAATTGCTGCCCATAGCCACCAACACGTGGGCTTGACATCAAGGTCAACAGATATCTGTGTTTTCTCGATGCCGAGCTTGCGGCGATACCATTCGCTTATCACCAAGGGTTCTTCGGAGCCCATAGTTGGTAGGCCCTGCGTCTGAAGACGATTGTCGTAGATTTTTCTGAAGTTGTCATCTATTAAGCGTTATTCGCAAAAAACTTTCTTGTGAGTTTTCCTATTACGAATCCGAATGATCTGCCGCTCCCAGTGGGGTTGGGACAGCCAGACCCAACCGTTATTCGCTTCTTCATGGAGCGTAGCAAAAATGGTGTATTCCATTGGGTTCCCTCCTTGAAGACTGCGTGCGCAGCTAATCTGCTCGTGGCGTTTTTGCTGCTCGGTCGCTGCGCTCGGGATGGCAGCAGTGAGGCGCTCCCGTGGCTACTTATTTGTGTTAATGGCTGCTTGGCTGCTCTAAATCCGAAGCCGCAATACAAAATCGCCACGCCGGGCAATTACCGGGCCGCCGAGCAAGATGATTTTCCGAGGGCCAGAAGAGTCCTTTTGGGCCGAGCTGGCAATTAAAGCATCCCAAGGCTTTGCAGGTCCGCCTCGGTCCAGCGTGCTCCTCTTAGCACATTTCGGAGAGTGCCCAGCGGGAGTGTATCGCCGGAGTGGTGGTAATGGATGACGACGCGTCTTCCGTCCGGGTGACGGTACACTCTGCCGGAACCCTTGCTTCGGCGAAATGTAAAACCGTCGCGTTCCAATGCTGCAATCAACTCTCGGACAGGAGCATTCCGGAGGAGGTGACTCGGATCGGGGGAATCCATGAAGTCAACGACTGATTGTCACTACGGGAGCTTCTACTACGCTTACTCCTTCCTTGGCTAGATCCTCTCCCGCTTCCACCATGTCTTCCAGGTAGGCTTCCGCTGCATCTTTGATTGCTTGCAGGGCCTCTGCCTTGTTGTGGCCCCACGCCGTGCAGCCCGGCAAAGCCTCTATCCAGGCACTCCATCTCCCGTCCTCTTCCTGTTCAAGCACGACGGGAAAGATGTAGGTCTTCATTACATTCGTCCTGGAGCTTCAACAAAACTCTCCAGACCCAAGCGATCACCGGGTCCTCGCCAGAATGATCCGTTTCACATCTGACCGTTGCAGTGCGGCTTGAGGTGAATTAACCCCGCCGGAACTTGGCTTCGGCGGGGCCACTCGGGCTGTTACTCCCGCGACCGGAGCCGCAACCTTGGCCGCTGGGGGCGAAGCCGCCCCGCGATCGGCTGCCATCACCGGAGTCTCCCGGAGGCTGGGGAAAACGCGAGCGCCAGTGAAGGTGGCGCCGCGCGGCACCAGGTGGAGGTCCACCCGGCGGTACTCGGCTCCGCGGGCCCCCGTGCCGGTTCGGACATTCAGGCGAGCCGCGGCAATCCCCTTGTCCCGCGTGAGGTAGGTCTGAACGTTGTTGGCTCGGTTCTGGGCAAGGCGTGCCGCATTGGCTTCGTTGTTCTCGGCGAAACCGACGATGGTGAGTGTGGCGTCGGCCTCGCTTTGAAGGCGCAGCGCCGCGTTGTCAAGCTTGGCTTTGCAAACGTTGTCCACCCGCGCGGAATTCCGCCGGAACAAGCACTCATCGAGCTTGGAGACTTGCGGCGGGGGCGGCGGGGGCGGCGGCGCGTCCACGGCAAACTGAGCCGCAGCCTCGGCGCTCAGGTTCCGGTCGTCGGTCACGCGAACGCTCACGGTGTAGTTACCCGGCTGCAAGCCCGTGGTGTCTATCCGAACGTTGGCGCCCGTGCCCTGCACCTGGCCTCGCGGCGTTACCGTCCATTGATACGTCAGCGGGCGGTTGTCCGGGCTGTTCGCCGTCGCGATAGCATTCACAATCTCGCCGACCTGAACCCGAGGCCGATCTACCCGGAGGCTCACCGTCGGAGGCCGTGCCGGAGGTGGCGGCGGAGGCGGAGGCTGGCGCACGGTGACCCGTGTGCTGCAATCGGCCGACACGCCGCTCGCTTCGGAAGCCCGCACGGTAGCCGTATAGGTTCCCGCAGCCAGATTATCCGTGCGGAGAGTGACGGCAGGCCCGCTCCCTTCGATGGTCCCGCCGGTCGTGCTCCACGTATAGGTGAGCGCCGCGCCGGTCGAGGACACGCCCTGGGCGGAGAGGCGAACAGTCTGCCCGGCCAGAACCTCCGCCGGATCCGCGGTGCAGGTCAGGCTCGGGGGCGTCGGAAGAACTTCCACGGGCGGCGGGCCGTAGTTGTACCCCAGCAGGACCACGAACCCGTTCTTGTCGCTCCCGCCCTGGTTGACATTTCGGCGGTAGCCAGCGCTCAGATGCATATTGCGGTTCAAGAAAGCTCGGAATCCCAACGCGATATCCACCGGATCTTCGGCGCCGAAGGATGTATTCGGCGTCCGGGCGCCGACAAACAGATCGGCGGTGCCTTCGGCCACAAACTGCACCCGAGTGGCTAGAGGCGCCACCAAGCCCATGCGGATCGGCACGACATCGGAGAGAAGAACGATCCGTCCGTTGTCGGGGCTTTGGAGGCGGCGGAAGCCGACATTCCAAAACAAACGGGCGGCATTCCGAATACTCTTGCTTACCAGCACATCGGAACCAAATTGCCAATCGCCGGTCTGTGTGGGCCGGAACAGGAGATACTTGGCGGATCGGTGGGTCGGGATGGTGGCATACGTATAGACACCCAAGGCCACCGGGTCGCCTTTGGATTCCGCGAAAATATTAATTTTCAGCCCGAGCGTGACCGGGCCTACGCCGTTGCCCTGGATGCCGCTGACAAAGGGGAACTCATTGTAATATCCTGCCGCGCCCGTCAAAGCGCCCGTGCGAGTGGCCGGAGAACGCAACTGCGGAAGGAGCGTGCTGCCCGCCGCCAGTTCACCGAGTGTTGGAGCAGCGCCGGGAGCATGATTGCCAAAAAAGCCGAGGGACTGCTGGCCGAGACTCAGGTGCTCGAAATGGCGCATCAAGATGCGGCGGTTGATGTCGAAGTTGGCCCCCACTTCGAGCCAACTATTCAGACCCACGGCCCCACCCACGCCCACCGTGCTGATGGTCAAGGCTCCCGGATCCCGGGCAATGCGGTCATACCAGACCGAAAAAGCTACGTTGCCCGGAGCCAGCGTCTGGGGGCTTACGACGTTCCACAGGCCGGTGTTGCCATGAAGGCTGGCCGTCGGCCCGAGGAAACGCTGTTCCGGCTGTTGTGCCTGTCCGTGCGCTCCCACGACACCCAGCAGAAATCCGCAAAGTAAAAAGATCGGCATCCGGCTCTTGAACATGAAACCCTCCTGGCACTGGAATCGCACGGAGCTTCCCCAATTGGCTCCTGCGCACTGCCTGGTGACGGCAGGCTACCAGCATACCAAACGAGGCGCTGATTCCAAACAACTTTCCCAGGATTAAGATAAATTACTTTTTAGAAAAAATCATCGGCAAATACAACTTGGCAGTCACTTGAAAGATAAGGCTCAGAAGCCCCAGTTAAGGTAACTCGAAGGCGGAGCCGCCCGTCACCGTTGTTTCAGTTGACGCAGGCTTTCCGTGTAAGGGGGCCTGGCCACGCCGCGCTCGGTAATGATAGCCGACACGTAGGAGTTCGGCGTAACGTCAAAGGCAGGATTGCTGACGGCAATGCCCGCCGGCGCGATCGGAACGCCCTGAATTTCAGTGACTTCTGCCGCCGGCCGCTCCTCGATGGGGATGGAGTCCCCGGAGGGAATGTTCAGGTCCACGGTCGAGAGCGGAGCAGCCACGTAGAAAGGAACGCCGTTCTCCTTGGCCAGGACTGCCACCGTATAGGTGCCGATCTTGTTGGCAACGTCCCCATTGGCGGCGATCCGGTCTGCGCCGACGACAACGCAGCCAATGCGCCCGGAGTGGAGAAAGTGGCCCGCCATGTTGTCGGTGATGAGCGTCGTAGGGATGCGGTCTCGTTGGAGTTCCCAAGCAGTCAGCCGCGCGCCTTGCAGGAACGGCCGGGTCTCGAGCGCCAGCACATCCACATTCTTCCCTTCGCGGATTGCTGAGCGGATCACCCCGAGCGCGGTCCCGTATCCGGCGGTAGCCAGCGCCCCGGCGTTGCAGATGGTCATCACGGTTTTTCCGGCGGGCACCAGAGCAACTCCGTAATCCCCCAAGGCGCGGTTGGCGGCGATGTCCTCTTCCTTGATCTTCTGGGCTTCTTCTACCAGCCGTGCCCGAATTGCGGAGAGGTCCGCGCGCCGCTCCATCAGGTCATCAAACAACAGGCGCATGCGGCCAATCGCCCAGAACAGGTTGACGCCGGTGGGCCGGGTCGCCGCCAGCGTGTCGCAAATCCCGCGGAACTCCGCTTTCAGGGTATCCAAGCTGGCTGCCGGGGACTGCCGCACACCCAGCGCGATTCCCATTGCGGCCGCCACGCCGATGGCGGGGGCGCCCCGAATTATCATGCCGCGAATCGCCTCGGCCACCTCCTGATATGTGCGGCAGAGGTGATACTCCTCGCGTCGGGGGAGCTTTCGCTGGTCGAGCAATACCACCCCTTCGGGAGTCCACTCGATGGTTCTCACTACGGTGTCATTGGTTACAGGCAATCCACCCTCGCAGCTTCGATGAGCGCGTCTCCCCATTTTGCAGAACGGGCACCCGCTATCCGCTCAACGTGCGGAAGCGGTCTGTCGAAAAGTATAGCGAAACAAAGAGCGCCGTATTATACGCCAGGTGCATCAGAAACGAAGGGACCAGCGAGCCGGTCTTACCCCGGAAGTAGGACAGAGTCAACCCGACCCCAAAAATCGCCGCAATCTCCTGCCAGCCGCCCCACAACTGCGAAGCGTGGATCGAGGCGAACAGGAGCGCCGTCAGCACGACCGCCGCCACGAAACCCCAAAGCCGCTCAAATACCGGATAGAAGAATCCGCGAAACACCAGCTCTTCGACAAACGGCGCCACGCAAATCCCAAAAAGCGTCAGCAGATAGCCCGCCGCCGGGCTGGTAAACAAGCGTTCGATCGGCAGCTCGTTCTCGGTCGGAGAGAGGTAGAAGAGCAGTTGCGCCAGCACGGCCAGCCCCGCTCCTCCCACCAGATAAGCTGCCCACGGATGCGGCCCGCGCGTCCATTTGATGGCCTGCCAGAACTGCCGCCCATACTTGAACGTGATCGTCAGGTAGATGAAGACGAGCCAAAGCCCTTCCCATCCGGTCTGCATCGAAACCACAAACGGCGTGCGGGTGAAGGCCTGCTCGACGGTGAGCTCCCATCCCAGGCTGTAGCGCAGGGCGAGAAAGACTCCGACCACTGCCAGGTTCGCCAGGGGAAACGCAATCACGGCAGCGAAGAGGACAAAGAACCCCAGATCGGCGAGGGTCCAAGGCGGGTCCAGAGGTTCCGGCGGGCTGACCGGGGCAAGCCCTCCGGGTTCCTCCCCCCATAGCGAGAGTTGGGACGCGCCCTCGGTTCCCCCAGAATTCTCGGAGGACGAGATTAGCTCGGTGTTTTCGGTTGTTCCCGGCTCGAATTCATTCATGCTCGATCATTCATGCTCGACCAGGGCCGCCGCCAGTAACGGTAACAGGATTTCGTGGTGCCCGGTGAGGGCGTAGCCCTGGCCGCTCTCGAGCGTCGGACGGCGTACCACGTTTTCGGTCGGCCGATAGTGCTGCACGAAGTCCAGGTTGACGGTCGTAAAATTCTGGAGCGGGTGTCCCAGGTTGCGCGCCGCCGAGACGGCTTTCAAGAACACCTCCGGCAGGACGACCGCCGAGCCGACGTTCAGATACACGCCGCCGCCTTCGAGGTTGCGCACCAATCCGCCGAAGAGCAGGAAGTCCCGATGCGATGCGCCGCCGATGGCGCGCCCGTCGGCCAGAGGGTGGTTGTGCGGCGTATCGGTCCCGATCGCCACGTGAACCGTCACGGGAATCCGCCGCCGGTAGGCTTGCAGGAGCAGGCTGGCATTCGGGAAGGCCACGCTCGTTTTCGTTGAGCTGGAGGACTCCTCGAATTTCCGGAGCAGGAATTCCCCCAAGGCTTCGCCGATGCCGATCTCGCGCGCGTCGCCGTCGGTGATGGCCTGATTCATCCACGCGCCGGTTTCCTCGGCCATGCCGAACTTGCCTCCGGGCAGCGCCGCGTCCACCTCCTCGGACGTGGCCCCAACCAGCGCCACCTCGAAGTCGTGGATCGCGGTCGAGCCGTTCATGGCGATGCCGCTCACGAACCCGCGCTCCATGAGGTCAATCAGCGTCGGCCCCAGACCCACCTTGACGACGTGGCCGCCCAGCCCCCACAGAATCGGCTTCTCGATCTCCCAAGCGCGCCAGACGGCCTCGACCACCTCGCGGAAACTCACCCCCGCCAGAATCCGCGGCATGGACTCGACCAGCCCCGTCACCCCTTCGCCTTTCTGGTAGGGCCGCGCAAACTGGCTCACCGTTACCTTTGCCGGGCGCTCCGCCAGCGGGATCGTCTTCAACCCCGTCCGGTCCAGCGGTTTTTCCTTATAGACGCTCATGCGTTTTTACCGGGCTGCACCCCGAGTGCTGTCATCCTGAGCGCAGCGAAGGATCTGCTTTCCCGCGATTCGTTGACAACCCCTCCCGGTTTCACAATTCCTCCCACTCGCCCTTGTCAATTCCTGCTTGCCGGAGAATGCGACTGACCAGAGAGATTCCGATTTCTTTCCGGTGAGGATTGGGAATTGCGAGGCGGGAATTACCTCTGACCATGAATGGATGCTTCCCGCCGGAATACGGACCCTCAAATCCAAGTCGTTTTCAAATAGAAAATCAGGTCCTCACGGCCAATGGGACCAAGACGAGGCATTACACGGTCTCTTTAATCGTCAACTCAATCCCATCCACGACCGGCAGCGGGTGGTTGCGCGAGATTCCCAGCAGCAACCACTCTTCCAGAACCTCCTCCAACTCCTCCCGGCAAGCTTCCAGTTTGTCCGCGTTGGCATAGACCCCTTCAAATCCGGGGATTTCTCCATAGTAGGTTCCGTCGTCCGGCAGAATTTCGTATCGCGCTTGCCGCATCGCTGCTTGAATGTAGTTCCTCAGCATGGCTGACCCCTCACAACTCCATTATCTACCCGGAAAGGCACGAATCTATCCACACTTCTGACTCCTCGCCCTGACTTCTACCCTGCCGCTCGCTGACGGTCGCCGTTCGACTGTCGCTCACGGCCCTGAGCGTAAGCCGAAGGGCGGCTCCGATTCGCTCGTCACTCGTCACTTCTCACTCCTCACTGCTTTATTCATACACTTCCCGCCGGTGACAGACGCGGTAGAAAAGGAGCAGCCGGCCCTCGATATCGAAGCGGATGCGATAATCGCCCACTCGAAACCGCCACCGGCCCGGCCCGCTCCTGCCGGTCCCGTGATGCCAAGAGCTGCCGCCCAGGGCGCTCTGGCCATTCTAAGATAACCGGCCGAGGACAGCCTGTGGTGTTCAATACGGCCCCAAGAATCGCTCTCCGTTGAAGTGGATCAAATGGGTCGGCGTCTCCGCGACCCACACTTCGGTTTCCCAAGCGATTTCGCCCAGGTACTTGATCATATCCCGGCGCGTCAGGAAGGCTGTGACGAAAACAAGTCCAATCCTGGACTCTCGGAAAAGCTCCTTGAGCTCATTGTGTCGCTTCGGATTCACGGGGCCGTGGCTTGTGACTGCCTCGATGAGTACCAGCCAGTCTTTCTCTACATGGTGAATCACCACATCCGGCATCTTGCCGTGTTCGTCCACTTCGACACCGAGATCTGCAAGCGCTTCCTTGTCGAAATATGCGAACTTATCGGCAGTGTCCCCGACATAGATCACCTTCCCTCCCGGCGTGAACCGAGGACAGAACTCCGGAATAATTTTCTCAATCAACACGTTCTGTCCACCGGGTGAGAGTGCAACGACATGACCCTCTTTTATCTGAAGAGGTATTTTCTGCATCTCACGGTGTTGGGCGTAGCGGGTTGCCAGCGTTTCCGAGGCTGAAAGGTAGCCCTTGAGAGCAGTGATCCATCCGTCAGTGGCGTAGGTGCGCAACACCTGGAGGGAACTAGGCTCGATCTGGTAAACCGTCTGGCCGCTGTTGGTTGGTCGTGACGGGTTGTCAGGGTTTTCAAGGATCAGTCCTGCTTGTCTGAATTGGTGAACGGTTTGGCGTCGGACCGTCTCGCGGGAGTTTGGAGCGTAACGCTTACCATAATGCTCCGCAAAGAAGTCCAGCATCTGGGTAATTCCCCGAAGCGGATTGTTTGCATCAGACCAGTAGTCTCTGGGTTTGAGGTCAAGCAAAGCAAGCAATGTGAGGGCAGAGCGCTCGTTGTGTTGTTGACGGGGGAACCCTAACACTTTGAGAATCTCCAGCGCCTGTTCGATCTTCTTTTTTGCCTCGACTGGGTTTGGGATGTTTAGGTTTTTTGGCATAAGTTCGTCATGTATCAGACGGTCAATCTCGTCTTGGTGCGGAAGGGAGTCGCCTATCCTCGAACCGAGACGTTCCAACTCTTCTCTCGGCGGATAGCGTAGCATTCGGAGGTCGGCGGCATTGACCTGGGTGTGACCATTGAAATTCCGGAAGTATAAGTCCACGAGAGTTGAATTGAGAAAAACCGCCAGACCGGAAGCCAGCTTTCCCGGAAGACCTTCTCCATCCTTGTGGTAGTAGTTAAGGTGATTCTCAAAAGCAAGAAGGTCTGCTTGCAATTTCTTCGGGTCAAAAATTGCAGCAACAATCCTCCGGCGCTCCTCTTTAGCGGAAAAACGTTTTACGAGAACATAAGTCCCCGAAGGGACAAGGGAATCAATCGTAGCGGGAGCGATAAGAACCGCGTTCGGTTTCTTTGCGTGATGCTTCGGCCAAGAAACGAATCCATTCGACAGGTGGTGTGGATAGATAAGAGGCGCGGTGTTGTCGGAGGGGTTGGCGCGTAGGTACTTGGCAGCCCGAAAGTCAACGACACGACCAGTTGAGACACTTATGCCGAGTTCTTCGAGAGAAGTTGCAAAGTGAGCCATCTGCTCAGCAATCTGCTGACCAATGTCGTCCGGGACGATGTGAATGAAGGAATCGGGGTCGAGGGGAGAGACGACTTGAGAGTATGGAACGTCCCTTAAGGTGGGCAGTTCGTCACCAGGACCTGTGCTAGAGGCAATCGTAACGGCACCGTCCTTGGCCCCCCCACGGATCGCATGAAAGATAACGTTTTCCTGAAGCACATCGTCGTCCTTGAAGGCCCGCTTGCGAGATTCGAAAACATGGATTCGCTTGAGAGCCATCAGAGACAAGAACATCTCCCGGAAGGGACGGAAGTACGGGCCATTGCAGAAACTCCTTGGTGTGATTGCAACCAATTCGCCGCTTGGCCGCAAAAGCCGTGAAACCAAAGCAAGGAACGCTGCGTACAGGTTACTGGTCTCGATATCAACAAGCCTGAGTGCTAGTCTAATTTCGGATTCGGAGTTGATTTTCCGGTAGGGTGGATTGAGAATGGCACAATCATAGCCCTCTGCCGACTGCCTAAAAAGAGGAGCGCGGAGTTGGTCAACGGCCATCTTGACAAAATCCTCTTGCACGAGTTCGGACGTGAAGCTGATGCCGATCTCTTCGCAACGGCGGCGGCACATTTCAAGGGTAGATGCTAGGTATTCAGAAAGGATTGGGTCTATCTCAAACGCCGTAACCGAGACCTTCCGAGGGCGATTCTCTCGGCTGCAGACCCAGCTAATCCAGGCGGCTGTCAAGGAACCGACGCCAGCTCCGGCATCGAGTAGCCGGACGGTTTCGCGCGGACTTTGGAACATGCCTGCCATAATGCGTGCAACCGGTGCAGGGGTGAGGAACTGTCCCATTTCGGCCCGCCTGCGCTTGTCAAGCTTCCGGGAGGCGTCTTGCCGGTAAAAATCCACATGTTCAAGAATATCCCGTTCAGGGGGCACACTCCACGCTGGTTCCCTGATGGTAACGGGGATGGCAACCTTGGTCGGCATGGCAAACGATTATACCGCCTCCGGACAAACTCTAATGCTTCTCCATCACCAGCGCGCGGAACGCCTTGTCCATGCCACCCACGCCGAGCAGCGCAAGGATTTCGTAATGGCCCAGAAAGGTTCCTGGTTTCAGCATCGTTTACTTCCTCATTGCCCACAGGGGCACGGAGACACAGAAGAAGAATTCAGAAGCCAGAAGAAAAGCATTCGCAGTCCCATTCTGACTCCTGACTTCCGACTTCCTTCTTTCCTCGGTGTCTCTGTGGCATCTTACTGCTTGCGGCGCTGGAAGAGCCGCACCAACGCCTGCCCCGTGAACGACCTTGCCACTTTGACAACCTGTTCGGGAGTGCCCTGGGCGACGATTTCGCCGCCCGCCTCGCCGCCTCCCGGCCCGAGGTCAATCACCCAATCCGCCGTTTTGATCACGTCCAAATTATGCTCGATGATGATGACGGTGTTGCCCAGGCCCGTCAAGCGGTTGAGGACGTCGAGGAGCTTGCGCACGTCGTCGAAATGCAGGCCCGTGGTCGGCTCATCGAGAATGTACATGGTGCGCCCGGTCTGGCGGCGGCTCAGCTCGCGCGCCAGCTTGATCCGCTGCGCCTCCCCGCCCGAAAGCGTCGTCGAGGACTGCCCGAGATGGATGTACCCCAGGCCCACGTCGGCCAGCGTCCGGAGCTTCTGGATAATCTGCGGGATGTTTTCCAGGACCGGCAGAGCGTCCGACACGGTGCTCTCGAGGATGTCGGCGATCGAGTGACCCTTGTACTTGACGGCGAGCGTCTCGGAATTGTAGCGGCGACCGCGACAGATGTCGCAGGTGACAAAAACATCCGGAAGGAAGTTCATCTCGATGCGGCGCTGGCCGTCGCCCTGGCAGGCTTCGCAGCGCCCGCCGCGCACGTTGAAGCTGAAACGCCCCGGCTTATACCCGCGCTCGCGCGAATCGGGCAGCAGCGCAAACAGCTCGCGGATGGGCGTGAAGACGCCCGTGTAGGTGGCCGGGTTCGAGCGCGGCGTGCGTCCGATGGGCGTCTGGTCAATGCAGATCACCTTGTCTATCCAGTCCGCCCCTTCGATGCGCTTGTGCGTGCCCGGCTCTTCCTTGGCCTTGTAAAGCTTCCGGGCCAGGGCGTGGTAGAGGATGTCGTTCACGAGCGTGGACTTGCCCGAGCCGGAGACGCCCGTGATGACCGTCAGAAGCCCGAGCGGGAACGAAACATCAATGCTCTTCAGGTTATTGGCGCGCGCTTCGCGGATGGTCAGGAACTTCCCGTTCGGACTGCGGCGCGCCGCCGGGAGCGGGATGGCCAATTTCCCGGCGATGTACTGGCCGGTCAGCGAGGCCTCGGTGGCGGCGATTTCCTCGGGCTTGCCGACAGCGACCACGTAGCCGCCGTGCCGTCCCGCGCCCGGCCCGAGGTCCACCACGTAATCGGCGCGCCGGATGGTCTCCTCGTCGTGCTCGACCACCAGGACGGTGTTGCCGAGGTCGCGCAAATTTTCCAGAGTCTCGAGCAGCCGCGTGTTGTCGCGGTGATGCAGGCCGATGGAAGGTTCGTCGAGCACGTAGAGCACGCCGCGCAGCTTGGAGCCGATCTGCGCCGCCAGGCGAATCCGCTGGCCTTCGCCGCCCGAGAGCGTCGGGGCGGCGCGGTCGAGGCTCAAGTAGCCCAGGCCCACGGCGCGCAGGAATTCGAGGCGCTCCCGAATCTCGCTCACGATCCGCCCGGCGAGTTTTTCTTCGCGGTCATTGAGGCGCAATTTCCTGGCGATCTCGACGGCGCGGTCCACCGGCGCCGCCGTCAGGTCGGCAATCGAATAACGATCCACGCGCACCGCAAGGCTCTCCGGCCGCAGCCGGCGGCCTCCGCAGGCGGCGCACGGCGCTGCCGACATGTATTGGGCCAGCCACTCGTGGTAGCTCTCCGAAGGCGTGTGCTCGTACTCTTGCCGGAACAGCGGGATGATCCCCGGAAAGTGACTCTCTCTCTTCTTGTCATTCCGAGCGGAGCGAGGGACCTGCTTTCCCCCACCGGGATGTCCATTTCCGTGCGTTCCATAGAGAACCAGGTTCTGCGCCTTTTTGGGCAAATCGCAAAACGGAGTCCGCAGATCAAACTCATTCGCCGCGGCCACTTCCTGGAGCGACCGCGCCCAATAGTCGGAGCCAAGCGGCAAGGCCAGGCCGCCGTCGAGCAGCGGCTTCGACCAGTCCCCGATCAGCTTAGTGGGATCCAAATCCCATTTGCTGCCGAGGCCCTCGCACACCTCGCAGGCCCCGTACTTGCTGTTGAAGGAAAATGAGCGCGGCTCGAAGGCCGGGAGGCTCGCTCCGCAATCCGGGCAGGCCAGCTTTTCTGAAAACAGATGTTCCTCGCCGCCCACGACCGCAACCAGCACCAGCCCGTTCGCCAGTTTGATCGCTGTGGCGATGGAGCCTTCCACGCGCTTTTCAATGCCCGGCCGTACCAGCAGCCGGTCCACCAAGACCTCGATGGTGTGGTTCCTGCGCCGGTCGAGGCGGATCGGCTCATCCAGATTGTGCAGCACGCCGTCAATGCGCGCGCGCAGAAAACCTTCGCGGGCCAGCTTCTCGAGTTCCTTCTTGAATTCCCCCTTGCGGCCGCGCACCAGCGGCGCCAGGATCATGACGCGGTCGCTGCCCTGTAGCGCCATCACTCGCTCGACGATCTGCTGCGCCGACTGGCGCGAGATCGGCTTGCGGCAGTTCGGACAGTAGGGGACGCCGATGGTCGCGTAGAGCAGCCGCAGGTAGTCGTAAATTTCCGTGATGGTTCCCACGGTCGAGCGCGGGCTGTGCGACGCCGTTTTCTGTTCAATGGAAATGGCCGGGCTTAAGCCCTCGACCGTATCCACGTCCGGGCGCTCCATCTGGTCGAGGAACTGCCGCGCGTAGGCCGAGAGCGTCTCGACGTAGCGGCGCTGGCCTTCGGCGTAGATGGTGTCGAAGGCGAGTGACGATTTCCCCGAGCCGCTCAAGCCCGTAATCACCGTGAAGGTGTTGCGGGGAATCTCGACGGTAATGTTTTTGAGGTTGTGCTGGCGCGCGCCGCGCACCGTGATTTTCTCAATCGCCATCCCAGGATCACTCTCCGGGGCTTAGGTCAAACTACCCCAGAGTAGAATAGCGCGCTGCTGAGGAAGGGGTCAAATAAGCGGTGAAAGTGGGAAATATCTCAAGTCGTATAACCACTTTTCTATCGAAATACCGCTGGTTCTAAAGTAGGCTGAGGGGAGTCCAACGCGGCAGATGCGGCTGGCAACGTCCGTGCAGGGGTTCCGGGTATCGTTCAGCGTCGGCAGCAAACAGTACATCGCCGTCTCCACCGGACTCGGCGGCGGGAGCCCGCGAAACGGGCCTCAAACCATATCACCCGATATCCACCACCCGCTGAACGGCAATGCCTTGTACGTCTTCACGCTGCCGGATCGGCAGTAGCGGCATGGCGCGCCGAAACCGCCCGCCTATGGAGGACGATAACGACGCTGAGGACAAGGAGAACATAGGAGCACAGGGAGCACTACATGATGAGCTAACCAATAATGATATCAGTCAATTTAAGGCGTAAAATAGCCCCTTTAATTCATGGCTTTGCCACTATTGGTTCCTTCCTCCCTTTTAGCCCCCTCTTTCTTGAAAAATCATTGAGCATCCCATAGCGAATCTAAGTCCTTGACATACAGCATATTACTCGGTAGCATTAAATTTGATGATGCTTCATTCCCCTCTGCTAGCGGCAAACCGCTCGAAAACTTTCACAGCGTTTGATATACACCAGTTCGCTATTTTTAGCTTAACATACAGGTGGAGGACAAGATGCCCCCGAGCACGAAAGTAAGCGTCATGCCTAAGACCATGACCAAGGCAGCGAGCCGAAGACTCGAAATGCTGGATAGCCTCTGGCCGGACGCGCGAGCCGAACTTTGGCACAGAAGTAAAGAGGACGGTTATTCAACCATACCGCGAACTCTGCCGCTAATCCTAAGCCTGATCGATAACCTGGGAGGCGGGAAGGATGCATCGCGGGTTTACATCGATCTGTGGTGTCGGCAGATGGACGACTCCTTCGTGGAGGTAACGGACGAAGAGACTTTTGCTTACTCCAGTGGATACAGCACCACCGGAAGAAACGTGCGCAGTTGGCGCGAGCGCATGGATATCTTGCAAAACCTCGGTTTCGTTAGCATCAAGCCTAACGGCAGCCGGAAGTATGGATACATTTTGTTGTCCCATCCTCACAAAGTAATAAAGAGACTTCGAGAGCAAGGTCAGATTCCTGAGAATTGGTGGGGGGCTTTCACGAAGCGCGCGACGGAAGTTGGAGCATCCATCTTTTAATGGGTTTCTTCGCGCTCACGGAACACCACAATGAATGAGCACGGCAATTGGAGCTTGGGTCGATAGGTCGGCAGGGCCGGACGGCTTGGGAGATCGGGAGATCCTACATGGCAAAGAAAACGGATGAGGATTTGAAGCAGGTGATGGCCGAAGAGAGAAGCCGTGGGAGACGTCAACCGCTAAAAGCAGAGAATCTAGAGATTTCCCGTCAAATCCGCAAAGTAATACGGATGCTTGAGAACAAGGAATGTAGCAGAGAGAACTACATCACCGTTCTTCGTGGCGACCTCGGGCTGAAAGACGGATCGGCGAAGTTTCGGGAATGCGTGAAGCTGTGGGACGCTCGGCGCGGCAGATTTTAGAAAGCCTCCGTTCGGCGGAATGGAGTCTGGCTTTTTGCTCCTCTAGCGGCATGGTAGAAAGATGGTCAGCTATCAGAGCCGTGAAACGCTCTTCAAATTCCTTCTTGCTAATTCTCTTTTTCCCCTTCGCCACAGCCACCCCCCTGCATTGCATCGCAATGCATTACAACCCAATATTACCATACTCAACTTTGCTGTTCCAATCCTGCCATTGCCAGGATCAACTCCCCGCTCGTCAAAAAAACCTGAACAACCCGGCTTCGTGTGCCGATAAAACGGTCGTGAGGCAGGGAGCGCAGTCGGGTTGCGTCCGGCTGGCCCACGTGTTTGTTGCGGCATTGTTGCGGCAAGGGAGGGTACACCAATATGCAACCAGGTGTCATTTCCGAGCGGGCGTCCGAACGTGCGTCCGAGCGAGGGCCCGAACGACGGCCTGAACGGCGGTCCGAACGGCGGCGGAGCGTGCGCTACATCGTGGAAGGGGATGTGATCTTCCACACCGGCTCGCCGGAATCCTCCGGCACGCTGGTCAACATCGGCCGGTACGGAATGCTGGTGCGCACGAACGTGCTCGTCCCGGAAGGAACCATACTGCGCGTTGGGTTTACGGTGGATGAATATCCCGCAGAGCTTCAGGGACGGAGCCAGGTCGTCCGGACCAGTGCGGACCTGCTCGCCATCCAGTTTTTGGGCGAAGTGCGCGGGATGCCCCAACTGCTCTTGTGGCTGGAGCGCGAGAACGTTCCCTGGGCCGGTCAGGACACTCCCGAGGGGTGCAGCTTGCTCCAGTCGCCGCAGGCTTCCGAAGCAGGTCCCGCATCTTCGGCATTGCAGGAGGAGCGCGAGGAACTGGAAGCGATTCTTCCGCTCCTGGACGCCATGGGGTAAACCGGAGAGGATTTAATCAGAGCCGTGAGCGCAAGCGAGCGGGAAACTGTTCCCTAATTCCCACTCACCGTCCCGAAGGGACCCAGCGTTTCAACTCCTCAAACCAGTTCAGCACCACGTTGATCTGCGTGGCAGCTTCCTGCTTGCCGATCAGCGCGAGGATTTCGTAGGGACCCAGGAACATGCCCGGTTGCAGCACCATTCGCATCCCTCCGCAGCCATTCGGTCCGCGCGGTTGCGCCCAGTATACTCCAACCGGGTGAAAGGAATCATGGACCGTGTCCCCTGGCGATTCAACCTTGACTCCACAGCGTGGCTGGCGTAGTCTTTCGTACGAAGGGTGTGGTAGATCGGAAGTTCCAGATTAAGACAAGAATAGGTTGCGGTGGAGACGGGAAATTCTTGGTGGGAAGAGGGAGGTTTCCAATGCAGAGAAAAGGATACGCAGGTCGAATCTCACTGCGCGGGGCAGGGAGAATTCTGGTTGCTGTGTTGCTGGCGCATTTGGCGGTAACGAGCTCCTGGGGACAGTTGACTGGCGGGACGATTTCGGGCACTGCCTCGGATTCCTCCGGGGCGGTGGTCCCGGGCGCGACCGTCACCGTCCGGAACCTCGAGACGGGAATAGACCGCACCATTACGACCGACGCCGCGGGACGTTATTCGGCGCAGCAGTTGGTCTCCGGCGGCTACGAATTGGAGGTTACGGCCGCCGGCTTCCAGACCACGGTCCGCCGGGGGATCACCTTAACGGTCGGCCAGGAAGCGATCGTGAATTTTTCGCTCCAAGTGGGAACGACCACCGAACGAATTGAAGTCGTGGGAGAGGCCCCGCTGGTGGAGACCACGACCTCGACGGTCTCCGGTCTGGTGGACGAAAAGACGGTGCGGGAACTGCCCCTGAATGGCCGCAGCTTCACCGACCTGATGGACTTGCAGCCCAACGTCAAGAACATCGCCGGGGCGGCCCCCGGGAGGGGGTCAGCGGGTCAGCGGTTTTTTGGTATTGCCGCCAAATTCAGCGTGGCCGGGGCGCACCCGTCGCAGAACAACTACATTATGGACGGCTTGATTATTAACGACACGGTGGTGGCAACGCCCGGCAGCGCCGCCGGAGGCTTGCTGGGGACCGACGCCATCCGGGAGTTTCGCTTGCTGACCTCCAATTACAGCGCCGAGTACGGCCAGGTCGCGGGAGGAATCATGACTGCGGTCACCCGCTCGGGCACCAATACGCTCCACGGGTCCGCCTTTGAGTTCTTCCGCAACAGCGCCTTGGACGCGCGCGAATTCTTCGACGCGAAGGTTCCGCCATTCAAGAGGAACCAGTTCGGGGGCACCCTGGGAGGCCGCATCAAACGGGACCGCACCTTCTTCTTCGGCAATTACGAAGGGCTGCGGCAACGGCTCGGCAGCACCATCTTCATGCGCGTGCCGACCCTGGAGGCGCGCCGGGGAATTTTGCCCAGCGGGCCGTGCGCAACCGGCTGTACGGTAGGGCCGACAGCCCAGAGAGTTTTGAACTTGTATCCTCTTCCCACCCCGGGTGGAAGAAATTACGGCGACGGCACGGCGGACTTCAGGTCAGCGCCCTCCAATCCGACCACCGAAAACTACTTCGCGATCCGGCTCGATCATACCTTGAACGAGCAACACTTCATGTTTGGCCGCTACACATTCTCCGACGCCAATTCCAGCCTCTTGGCCAATGACGAGCTGACGAGGGACTCCCGGGATACCCGGTACCAGCACCTGATGCTGAGTTTCACTTCTCTGCTGAGCCCTACCCTGCTGAATAACTTTCGCGTCGGCGTCGGCCGGTCGGTGTCTTTACAGGACAGCACGGATGCCGGGAAGGCCGATCTTTCGCCGTTGGTGGGCGTTCCGGGTAGAGGTCCAGGATATGTGACGGTCTCCCCGGCCGGCGCGATTGGGCCCTGGATCGGCAACCCCAATTTTTTATGGTGGACCTCCTACCAGTACGCCGATGACATTTCCTACACGCGGGGAAATCACTCGTTGAAGTTGGGAGCTTCCCTGCAACGGAACCATGACAACCAGGATGGGCGCTTTTCTTACGGGGGGAACTGGACGTTCTCTTCGCTGCAAGATTTTTACGCCGAAAGACCTCTCAATGTAATCGGTGCAGGTCCAACCTCGGATGCGAACCGGGGCTGGCGCTCCTGGATCATCGGGACCTACCTCCAGGACGATTGGAAGGTGCTTCCCAACCTGACGTTGAACTTGGGAGTTCGCTTCGAGTGGGCCACGGTGCCCACGGAGGTCAACGGCAGAATCGCCCAGCTCCGGGATCTCTTCCGCGATCCGGCGACCGTGGTGGGCAGCCCGTTTTGGGAGCAAATCTCCGCCTTTGCCCATGCCGCCCCCCGCTTTGGCTTCGCCTGGGACCCGTTTAATAATGGCAAGACCGCCGTGCGGGGAGGCCTGGGGATTTTTCAGCAGGCCATCCGCAATACCGACTTTATTCTGCCCGGAGACCGGATGCCCCCGATCTGGGATGGCATTTTGGCCACCAGCCTCCCGGGCCAGCCACTGAGCTACCCCTTGGTGTTTCCCAACATCCCGGCCGGCCGCGTGGCGCCCTCCAGCGGGCCTCAGCTCCGGCTGGACGCGATTGATTTCAACCTGGCCCAGCCTTACAACATCAATTACAGTTTCAGCATTCAGCAGGAGGTTTTGCCCAACACGATGCTGCATGTGGGTTATGTAGGCTCCCGCGGAGTGAACCTGCTGGGCGTGAACGCGGAGGCCAACGCGCGACAGGATATCGCGGGTCCCGATGGGAGAAGATACATCCCCTTGGAGGCATCGCGCCGCAACCCCAACTTCGGAGTGATCCGGTGGGCCACCGCCGAAAACGATTCCTATTACAACTCCTTGCAGGTCTCCGCGGAGAAGCGGTTCAGCCAGGGGTTCCAGATCAGCAGCTCTTACACTTGGTCAAAGTCCATTGATACGAACTCGAACCGCATCCACGGGGGGAACTTCGACGGGGAGGGCAGCTCGGGCACGGACTGGCCGTTCAATACCAAGGCCACCCGGGGCCTCTCCGCTTGGGACCTGCGACACTACTGGTCCCTGCATTATGCCTACGACCTGCCCTTCGGACCGGGAAAAGCCCTGGGCGGAAGTCTGACCGGGGCGGCGGGCAAGCTGCTGGGGGGTTGGAGCCTCAGTGGAGTGGTCACGGCGAGTACGGGAGCTCCCTTTATGGTGGCCCTCGGCGGCGATTTTCCCGGGTCCCTGCCCATGGGCCTGGGCGCTCACAAGCCCGACCGGGTCCGCAACTCTGACATTGCGGAGAGAGGGACGCCGCAGTACACGAACCAGTACTTCGATCCCACCGCCTTCGTGTTGCCCCCGCTGACTCCTCAGTGCGTTGCGACGCCCACGGCCACGGGCTGCCCGCGTCGCGTGTTTGGAAACGGGGGGAGAAACACCCTGACGGGACCCGGATTGGCGACCTGGAACTTCAATGTGTCGAAAACGACCTCGTTGACCGAACGAGTCGGCCTGCAATTCCGGGCGGAATTCTTCAACCTGTTCAACCGGGCGAACTTCCGGCTCCCCAGAAGCGCGGTCTTTCTGCCGCAGACGGGGAACCCCAACCCTCCCCGGAACGCGGCGGCGGGGCTGATCACCTCCACTTCCACGACCGGGCGGCAGATTCAGTTCGGCCTGAAGTTGGTTTTTTGAACCAGGGATTTGGATTTTAATAATTCAGTCCTCGGACAGGCCGCTGGAAAGGGGGGGTATGCGGGATGAACCGACGGCGAGGAAGAAACCTGGCAGGGGGCAGCGTCGGGGGTTTGCTGGTTTCCTCTCTGCTGTGGATTCTACCGGGGATTCAGCCGGGCATTCTGTCGGCTCGGGCACAACAGGAGCAGTTTCCCGAAGGTCCGGGGAAGGAAATTTTTCTGCGGGTCTGTACCCAATGCCACGAAATAGATTCGGTCGCAAGCCTTCGCCATACCAAGGACGGCTGGCGAGACCTCGTCTACACGATGCAGGGAAACGGAGCCAACGCCACCGACGACGAGTGCAATGCGATTGTTGATTACCTCGCGAGAAACTTCGGCAAGGAAGAGCCGCGGGTCAACGTCAACAAGGCCGGAGCCGCCGAACTGGAGACCGGTCTGTCGCTCACCGCGGAGGAAGCGAAAGCCATCGTGGCGTACCGCGTTCAGAAGGGCGAATTTAAGGAGTGGAACGATCTTCTGAAGGTCGCCGGCGTGGATGCGAAGAAACTCGAAGCTGCCAAGACCCGGATCGAGTTTCAATAGCCCGGATGATTCATGAAGGAAGGCCCATTTTTCTCTAGCCCAGGCGTTCACGCCTGGGTCCGGGGGGCAACTGATCTTCCGCAGCCCCCTTCAGGGGGCTTCCCGAAGGCGGCTGGAGCTTCACCCAGGGCGGAAGCCGAGACGAGGGAAGGCCGTTAAAACGGCCTGTAGAATAAATTTCGCCAATGACCCCGGCCTGAAAGCTGGGGCTAGAGAAAAGAGGAACGGCCGCAGAAGCAGCCTGGGAGCGCCGAGACCGGCGCGTTGTGCCAAACGTTCATGAATAATCCGGGCAAGATGCAGTAACCGGGCTTAGAGGAGTGCCATGAAGAACAGTTTGTCCGTTGCAGGGCTGGGAATTTTCGTCCTTACCGTCTGGGTTTACGGGGCGCAAGCACAAGCGCCGGGGCAACCGCCGGCGGCGCGATTGGGGTCGCAGTACGGCTACGGAGTGCTCCAGCAGCAGTGCATGGCCTGTCATGGAAAGGCGAGTATGCCGCAGTTGCCCACCATCGCGGCGCTTCGGGAAAAGGAATATCCTCCGGAACGGGTTTATGAAATCCTGACGACCACGGCGGCCCACAAAGAATTGAGGCTGAACGACGATCAACTGCGACATACCGCTGAAGCGACCAGTGGCCGGCTCCTGGGCACCAACGCGGACGGGGACGCCAGGCAGATGCCGAACCAGTGCCCGTCCAATCCTCCTCTGGCCGACCCGGCCGCTGGACCGGCTTGGAATGGCTGGGGCAACGACGCAGCCAACACCCGCTTCCAACCGGCAAGAGCCGCCAGCATTGCGGCGGATCAGGCACCGCGCTTGAAGCTCAAATGGGCGTTTGGTTTTCCGCATGGGACCTCCGCATCGGCGCAGCCGACCATCGTCTCCGGCCGCGTTTTTGTCGGCTCCAATGCCGGGTGGGTCTATTCGTTGGACGCGGCCACCGGGTGTGTGTATTGGTCCTACAAGCCAAAGGCCATGATGCGCAACGCGATCAGTTTCGGGCCGGTGAAGGGGCACGGGACAACCCGGTATGCGGTGTATTTCGGAGACCAGAGGGGATTTACCTACGGCGTGGACGCCCAGACCGGCAAGGAGCTGTGGGTTGCCCGCGCCGATGATCACTTTACGTCCGTAGTGACGGGAGCACCGACGCTGTACGAGGGCCGGCTGTTCGTTCCCATCTCACACTGGGAGTCCATGAATGCCAAGGCACCGGAATACCCGTGCTGCACGCATCGTGGCAGCGTGATCGCGCTCGACGCGAACACGGGCCGCCAATTGTGGAAGTTTTTTACCAATCCGGAAGCGCCGAAGCCGACCAAGAAGAACTCGATGGGAACCCAGCAATACGGGCCCGCGGGCGTCTCGGTCTGGAATGCCCCGACCGTGGACCCCCGGCGCAACGCCATCTATTTCGGAACCGGCGAGGCCTCCGTCGGGCCGGCGCCCGAAACCAGCGACGCGGTCGTGGCCGTGGATATGACCTCCGGAAAGCTTCTCTGGACTTATCAGACGGAATCGAACGACGTGTACCTGGTCAACTGTCCCCCGGCCAATAAGCCGGAGAACTGCCCGGAACTGGGAGGGCCGGACTGGGATATCGGGAATTCGCCCATCTTGAGAACGCTTCGGAACGGGAAGCGAATCCTGGTGGCGGCAACGAAAAGCGGGAATGTTTTCGCGGTGGACCCCGACCAGAAGGGTGCGCTGCTGTGGACGGTGAACGTTGTGCCGGGACCCGCGGGCTTCCTGTGGGGCGGCGCTTCGGACGAGCAGAATGTGTACTACGGGCTTACCACCGGTGGAGTGGCCGCCATTCAACTCGCGACCGGAGAACGCGTCTGGTTCAATCCCTTGCCGCCACCGCCTGGCCGCGGCCGGGGCGGGAATCCAGCCGCCGTCACGGCCACACCAGGCGTGGTCTTCTCGGGTTCCGTAACCGGGATGCTGTACGCGCTCTCGACTTCGGACGGCCGCATTTTGTGGGAATTTGATACGAATAAAGACTTCCCCACCGTCAATCAAGTCGCTGCGAGGGGCAATATGATGTCCTCGGCCGGCCCAACCATCGCGGGCGGAATGCTCTTTGTCGGGTCCGGTTACAGCTTTACGTCGGGGAACGGCAGCGGCAACGTGCTCCTGGCCTTCGCTCCTGAATAGGATCGGGTAAATTCCGCCAGGGAGGCTATAATGGAATTTTGGTGTAACGGGGCAAATATGGAGTCTACACGTGTACAGAGCGATCATACATGGATTCACTGCTTCGGCTGTGATTCTGACCGCCCTGCTTTGCTTGCCGGGGACAGATCTGTCGGCCCAACTGCGGCAGAGCAGCGCCGCGGTACGGGGCGAGGTGCGGGATCAGGCCGGGGCTCCCCTTCCAGAAACGACCATCGTTGCCAAGAGCCTTCCGACAGGCCAGGGGCGCACAGTCCACAGCGACTCGCAGGGACAGTTTGAGATCCTGGAATTGACCCCGGGGACTTACGAGTTCCGGGCGGCCCGGGAAGGGTATGTAAGCCAGGCCCGCGAAGGATTCGAACTGCAAGCAGCACAGACAGGGACGCTCGACTTCGTGCTGGCGCGCGCGACCGCCCCGTCGGGACAGAACGGGCAGGGCACGGACGGCGAAGCGGCCAAGACCCCTGTCGCTCCGGCCGTCAACCGGATCAGCGAGAGCCAACTGGTGGGCCTTCCTCTGAACGGCCGCAGCTACAGCCAACTGGCGACCTTGCAGGCGGGGATCAGCGATCCTTCGGCCGCTACCGGTTCCAGGGGAATCGGCGGCGGCGGGCTGACCGTGGCCGGAGGGCGTTCCACCTCCAACAACATCTTGCTCGACGGCACCAACATCCTGGATTATGACAACCGGGTTCCGCGCAGCGCCGCAGGAGTGCAACTGGGTTCGGATGCGGTATTGCAGGTCCAGGTCCTCAGCAGCAACTACGGGGCCGAGTATGGCCGCAACAGCGGCGGCGTCCTGAACTCCATTACTCGCTCCGGGACCCCGGAGTGGCATGGCACGCTCTTCGAGTTCTTTCGCAACAGCAAGCTCGATGCGAAAAACTATTTTGACCTGCCGGAGGAGCCGATTCCCGCCTTCAAGCGCAACCAGTTCGGCTTCACGCTGACGGGGCCGGTGGTGAAGGAAAGAACCTTTGTGATGGGCAGCTTCGAAGGGCTGCGCGACCGGCTGACCGAAACCGATGTGAGCTACTTTCCCGACGAGCTGGCGCGCCGGGGGTTTCCGGACCAGAACGGGAATCCGACCGTGCTCCTGGAACCGAAGGTGATCCCCTACCTGGAGCTGATTCCGTTACCCAACATGCCGCCGATCGGAAGAAAAGGAATCGGCGAGCGCCGCTCTCCCCAATTCCTGCCCACCAACGAAAGCTTTTTCACCATGCGGCTGGATCACCAGCTTTCCGAGCGGGATAGTTTTTTCACGCGCTACACGTTTGACGACGCCACCAGCTCTAGCTCCCAAGACACGTTTCTGTTCGCGTCGCTGGCCCACAGCCGGCAGCAGTACCTGACCCTGGTCGCAAGCCATATTTTCAGCACCCGTGTTTTGAACGCCTTCCGCCTGGGGTTCACGCGGCAAGCCGTGGAACGGGACAGCACTTCTACCTTGGAGATTCCGCGCCGGTTATTCTTTGTTCCCGACGCTCCCCACATGGGGCAAATCCTGATTCCCGGGATGAGTGTTTTCGGCCCGACTACTTCCGAGCCGATGGGCACATTCATGAGCACCTTTCAATTTGCGGATGACCTGATCGTGCAGCGGGGAGCCCACGCGTTGAAGATGGGTTTCGACATGCATCGCTACCGCTGGAACGGGTACTCCTATTGGACCATGGCAGGCACGTGGTCCTTCAACAGCCTGGAGAGCTTTCTGCGGGGAGGGCCGGAGGGCACCAGCTTGAATGCGGTATTGCCGGGCTGGGACAACGTCACTTCTCGCCGCCAGACCCTGGCGGGGTTTTATCTTCAGGATACGGTTCGAGCCACTTCCCGCCTCCAGTTGAACCTGGGTCTGCGCTATGAATTTGCCTCGCGGCTCCTCGACCGGCGTGGCCAGAATATGGCGTTCCTGCCCGACCCGGTTCGGGACTCCACCTTGCAGGGGGGGACCTTTATGAAGAACAACCCCTCGCTGCTCGCGTTTGCTCCTCGCTTCGGCTTCACCTGGTCTGCGGGAAGCGCTCGAACGACGGTGCTGACGGGTGGCTTTGGCGTTTACTACGATCAAGTGCTGGGATACGCGGTGTCGGCCCGGAGAGTGATTCCGCCTTCTTACAATTTGGTGCTGCGGACCAACTTTGACGCTTCTCCGGCCACCGGGCGAAACCGCCTGGGCGAGCCGGCAGGATTCCCCGACGCCGTGGCGTCCTCCGCAGGAGAGCCGGTCCGCGCCCGCATCCTGGACTATCACAATACGGTTACCCCGACGGTGCTGCGCTACACCTTCTCGCTGCAGCAGGCGCTTCCCGGAGGCTGGCGTTTCCAGGCGTCGTACGTGGGGGCCAGGGGAAATCATCTGTTTCGGGGCTACGAAGCCAACTTGGCTCCGGTTCCGGAAACCAGGGCGGACGGGTCGCTCTTTTTCCCCGACGACTGCAATGATCCGCAGAATCGGAATCCTTCGGCGTCCTGCCGGCCCGGCGCCGGCCCGGTCAATCCTGCGTTCGGAGGGATCAACATCGTCAGCAGTGACGCGCAATCCTTCTACAACTCCCTGCAGGTTTCCGCGAACCGGACCTTCAGCCGGGGAGTGTCCGTGCAGGCCAGCTATACCTACAGCAAGTCGGTGGATGACGCCTCCTCGGGCTTTGGCGGCAACAACGAGGTTGACAGTTCCGCCCAGTATGGACTCCTGCGGACTCTGGACCGGGGCCTTTCCGATTTCGACATCCGCCATCGCCTGTCGGTCAACTACTTTTTGGCTCTCCCGTTCGGGGGCGGGCAACGCTGGTGGCAATCCGGCCCCCTTTCGCGCCTTTTCGGAGGCTGGCGGCTGGGCGGGATCGTGCAGTTCCGCAACGGGGTCCCGTTCACCCCGGAAGTCCGGCTCCGGACGCGCGGTTACCTGTTTTCACCCGCCCGGCCTAGCCTGCTTCCCGGCCGCAGCAATAACCCGGCGCAGGGCGTTACAGCGGGCTGCGAAGGAGTGGAGGGTGGTCGAACGCTGGGAGATCCGAACCTTTATTTTGACCCCTGCGCCTTCAGCGCGCCCCCGCCGGGCATCCTCGGTAATCTGGGACGAAACACCGTCCTTGCGCCGAGCGTATTCAATGTGGACGTCTCCCTGCAACGGGAGTTCGTGCTGGACGGCAAGCGGCGGCTTCAATTCCGGGCGGAGTCGTTCAATCTGCCGAATCATCCCAGTTTCCAAGGGAGTTCGGGAGGTCCCAATACCATCTTCTCCGGTTCCGGGTCCGCTCCCTCACGCAATCCGACCGCGGGAAGACTGAACCGCACCGCCACGACAGCCCGGCAGATTCAGTTTGCCTTGCGCTTCTCGTTTTAGGGCGCTTTCAGCATGGTGTATCCCGTTTGCCAGCCCCGGAGGGGCGGAAGAGTTTGGCCCACGGCGTCAGCCGAATAAGCGTTAACCTAAGTCGGCCCTTCTTGCTGTCGGCCGCGTTCGAGTGAGCGCCCGGCCCGGCAGGGCCGACCGTGAATAGCCGTAGGTTTTAACCTACGGAAGCAGAGCCAGCGGAGGAAGTTCAACCCCGCAAGGGGTTGACCGGCAGGTTGGGATGGTTCGGCCCCTTCGGGGCCGGGATCAGGTTTGGGAATCCGTTTCCGTCCCGCTCAGCGGGACGGCTATTCACGGGATTGCCCTTCGGGCAAGGGAGATAGAACGATAACGGGCCGCAAATCCCTTTAGGTTAACGCTTATTGGGCTTGCGCCCTGGGCCAGAATCTTTCGCCCCTTGCGGGGCTTCCAGACCGGTCCACAGGAACCAGGAAAACGGTTTGATCATTTGCATCGAAGCTTTGTCGCACGGGGTGGTGATTCACTGTCCAACGGACTGTCGTGCGACGAAACGGGAGGCAACAGAACCTATGAATTTCGATTTGGAAATTTCAGGAGCTACGATCGTCACTCGGAGTGGCCGTCAACAAGGCACGATTGCGATTCGCGATGGCCGAATCGCAGCCCTCCTGGAAGAGCCGTCCGGTTCCGCTGCCGTCAAGATGGATGCGACGGGGCTGGTGGCGCTGCCGGGGATGGTGGATCAACACGTCCACTTCATGGACCCGGGCGCCACGGAGCGCGAGGATTTTATTACCGGCTCCGGCGCCGCGGCGGTGGGCGGAGTGACGACGGTGGTCGAGCACACCCACAGCCATCCGGTCTTGACCGTGGAGAACTTGCGCGAGAAGGCCGCCCATCTCGCGGCCCGTTCCATCGTTGATTTCGGTTTCGCGGCGCACGTCTTCCCCCAAACCATTGAGAACGCGCCCGCGCTGTGGAAGGCGGGAACCGCCTTCTTCAAGGTATTCACCTGCACCACGCATGGCGTTCCGGCCTTGCTCAGCGATGACTTGCTGCGCTTCTTCCGGACGTTGGCGGAGATCGGCGGCCGGGCACTCGTCCATTGCGAGGATGAACTCATTACGGAGGACAACGAAGAGCGCCTGCACAAGGCGCTGCGGACCGATTATGGCGTGATCACCGAGTGGCGCTCGACGGAAGCGGAATTGCTCGCGGTCAGCATGGTCGCTCTCCTGGCCCGGTTGACCAAGGCGAATGTCACCATTGCCCATGCCAGCCAGCCCGGAGTTATTGACCTGGTTCGCCGCGAACAAGCCCTGGGGGCGGCGCTCACGGTGGAGAGTTGCCCGCAGTATTTTTATCTGACCTCCGAAGATGTGAAGAAACTTGGACCCATTCGAAAATTCACTCCTCCCGCGCGCAGCGAAGCCGCGAGAGCGGAAATGTGGCAGCGCCTGGAGCGCGGCGAGGTAGACATCATCTCTACCGATCATGCCCCTTCCACGCTGCAACAAAAATTCGGGAAAGATATCTGGGAGTGCCCCTTTGGCCTGCCCGGCGTGGAGACGACTCTCACGATGTTGCTCCATGGCGTCAATCAAGGCAAGATTTCGCTCGAGCAGGTGGCTCGCACCTACAGCGAGACGCCCGCGCGCCTGCTCGGCTTGTTTCCGCGGAAAGGCGCCATCCGCATCGGATCGGATGCCGACCTGGTCCTCGTGGACATGCAGCAAGAACACACGCTCAGCAATGCCAGGATTCTCTCCAAAGCCGGTTGGACTCCCTTCGATGGCTTGTCGGTAAAGGGCCGCCCGACCATGACCCTGCTGCGCGGAGCCATTGTGGCACAGGATGGGAAAGTCTCGGCTCCGCCGGGAACGGGACGCTACGTAAGCGCCCGATGACAGGGGAAATCTACCTCCCCGAACGGTACTCTACACCAATTGCGAAAATACGCGAGCCGCGGCACAGGCGACTGTCAACCTGACCTGTAGCCCGTCGGGCGGAGTTTTCTGCAAGGCATCCTTTTCGCAGAACTTGTGTCGCGGTTTTAGACAGCGATATCAATTTTGAACACCCCGCTTCAATTTCTTCAGCTAACAAGGTAACGCCGCCCGCTCTGGATCGTATAGCGAACAAAGCAATTAGCCAAGCTGCCTCCGGGGACTGCAATTTGGCATCTTGAATGCAATAAAGGAAGAGCGAAGACGAGGAAACGGAGGGTTCTAACATGGAAGACTACACATGGGGAGGGTGGCCCGAAGTCGTGATTGGCGGCTTAATCATTTTTGCTATGAGTGTCTATCTGATGAATGCGTTTCTAGCTTTGTGGGGGTAGTAAGGAGGAACCGGTGTTTACCATTTTCGCAATTTCCCTGATCGTTGGCGTTTCCCTGGCGGCGAAGCAACGCCGAGGGACGTTGGTCGTACTCTCCGTTCTTGTTGTAGGTTTATTAGCCTTTTTCGATCCGTTTTCATTCGGCTTCGCGGGCCAGCCGCGGCCGCCAGCCTTGCGCTGGGCGAGCTTCGGGGCATGGGCAGGTATTTTTCTGATGACTGCCAGTCTGATCGTCACATTCTACGAACGCAAATTTGTTTCTCCAGCAAAAAGCCGCCCGCAGGTACCGTCTCCGGTCTCTTTACCTTATGACTTATTACTTGCCACGATGACCCATTTAAGCCGGGTTGAAAAATTCGTGAAACGGTTCCCCCCGCTTCAAAGGGGGGGATGGCAGAGATCTGGTCCGGGAAACCAAGGACATGCAGGTCCCACTCCCCTGAGCGCGAACCAGGCCGATTGACAAGCGAACCAGCGCCGGGGCCATAGAGCAGCAGAAAGGAAGGCATGGGGGAGGAAGCAGCTTTCTGCGCCGGTCCCCCAAGATTGCGGAAAGTGGGAAATTACTCTGGCTTGATTTCCGATCATCCCACGCTTATCATTAACTCGCTGCAGAGCGCGCCCGTAGCTCAGCTGGATAGAGCGTCGGACTTCGAATCCGCAGGTCGCCCGTTCGAGTCGGGCCGGGCGCGCCAGTATTTTCAAGCGGGAAAGCGGAAGTTCTGGTTACACGGAAGTGCGTGGAGTCGAAGCCCGATCTTTTGAGGGAACCATGCCAATCTACGAATACAAGTGCCGGGGTTGCCAAAACGAGTTCGAGGCGTTGATCCTGCCCCGGTCAACGGACGCGCCGGAATGCCCCTCGTGTCACAGCCGGGATCTCGAACAACTGGTCTCGCAGTTTGCCGTCAACTCCGAGGAGCGCAGCAAGTCCGCCTTGAAGGCCGCCAGGGAGAAATTCGAGAGAACCGAACTGCGGGATAAGCAAATCGCTGAACACGAAGACATTGTTCATCATCACCACTAGGGCCGGCTTGCCGATGGCGGTTTATACCCCGTTTTCAAAAACGGTAAAAT
>MEKR01000164.1:0-91591 GCA_001767035.1 Acidobacteria bacterium RIFCSPLOWO2_02_FULL_61_28 | reverse complement strand
GCTCTGGTCACTGGCGGACTTCCCACCGGCGGCCCCCCCACTGGCGGACCCTGATGATGTCACCGGAAAGCTCCCTCCTATTTCGTCCCGGCAGGATTGGCGGCGTCGAGATTCGCAACCGCATCGTGCTGCCGGCCATGACCACGCGATTGGCCGACCCCGAAGGCCACGTCACCGAGGCAACCCTCGCGTACTACCGTTGGCGCGCCGAGGGCGGCGCCGGACTGCTCACCGTGGAGATGGCGTCGCCCGAGAAGGCCGGCCGGCATCGCGCCCATGAGCTGGGTATTTGCGAGGACCGGTTCATTCCGGGGCTGCAACGGCTCGTGCGGGAAATCTCTCTCTGCGGCGCGAAAACCTCCATACAGCTCGGTCATGCGGGAGGCCACACCCGGGCGGATATCTCCGGCGAGCCGCCCATCGCGCCCTCGGCCATTCCGCATTTTGTGTATGAAATTACCGCCGCCACGGTCGTCCCGGAAGAGATGACGCTGGAGCGGATCGAGCAGTCCATCGCCGCCTTTGTCGCCGCGGCCCGGCGCGCCGCGGCGGCGGGGTTTGATTGCATCGAGGTGCATGCGGCGCATGGGTACTTGATCTCCCAGTTCTTGTGCCCGGAAGAGAACCGGCGGCAGGACCAGTACGGAGGCTCGCTCGAAAATCGCGCCCGCTTCGGGCTGGAGATCTTGCGCCGCATCAAACGCGATGTGCCCCAAGTGTCCGCCATTTTCCGTCTGAACGCCGAGGACCTGTTCCCTGCCGGAATGCCCTTTTCCGAAGGGTTGCAGGTGGCCCGCTGGGCCGCGGAGGCCGGCGCGGACGCCATCCATGTCACAGCCGGGCACTATCGCTCGGTCCCCTCGGCGCAAGTGATGACTCCGCCGATGGCACACCCGGAAGGGACGTTTCTCCACTATGCGGCAGAGATCAAGAAGGCGGTGGGGGCCGTGCCGGTGATCGCCGTCGGGCGGCTCGGCGATCCGGCCCGGGCGATGGCGGCCGTCGAGGAAGGCAAAGCCGATTTCGTGGCCCTCGGCCGTCCGCTCATCGCGGATCCGGCCTGGGTCCGCAAAGCACGCCTGGGGCGGCCCGTGCGGCGGTGCATCGCCTGCAATACCTGCGTCAACGATATGCGCGGCGGAGCCAAGATCAGTTGCCTCGTGAACCCAACGGCGGGCCGCGAACTGGAGTTCGAGGGGGCCTCGCTGCCGCGCGGTGAGCGCATCGCCGTGGTCGGCGCGGGGCCGGCCGGGCTGACTTATGCTTCCCTCATGGCCGAAGAGTGCCGCGTCACAGTGTTTGAACGCGATGCCGCGCCGGGGGGCGCCTTCCGCTACGCGGGAAAAGCAGCCCGCTTTCAGGAAGTCGAGGGCGCCGAGCGGCCCTTCGAAGTCTTCATCGCAGAACTGGAGCGGGACTGTCGCGAGAAAGGCGTGCGCTTCGAGTATGGGACCGACGTCATGCGCCGGCCCGACGCGCTCGCGGGGTCCGACCGCATTGTGGTGGCGACCGGGGCGCGCTACCGCTTCGGGCTGGGCGGGATCGTCAAATGGTTTCTCGATTCGGGATACGGCCGTTCGTCCTTGGTGCGCTGGCTGTTTGACCAGCCCGCCTTCCGAGACTTCCTCTATTATCGGTTTCGCCGCCGGACCGGTCCCGCGATCGCCCGGTTTTTGCGATCGGTCGCGCCGCAGGCCACCATCACCATCATTGGCGACGCGAAGAAGGCCGGGAAATCGCAGGCGGCTATCGAGGATGCCTTTCGGGCCGCCTACATCCTGGAACCTCGCAAGAGCGAGCAACCCGCGTCGCCCGCCGCCTCGCCCGCGATGATGCGCGGATCATCCTGAACATCGAACCCTTCACAAACTGAGCTGGCGCCATCGTCCTCGCGCTTTCGGTTGGCACAAAGCGGGAAAAAGGGTGTATACTGTCAGCCGTTAGGCGGGCAAGAAATCAATTCCGGAATCATATGCCGGCCCGTGGAGCGCGGCCCGAATTGCTGGGGCGCAGGTCCCGTACAACGGCAGCAGTTTTTCCGGGCCAGGGCTGGCTCTGCGCAGCGCGGCTTGAGGTGACACCTTGTCGTCCAAACCAACTGTCCAATCCGGGAGTCCTATCGCTACGCTGGAATCCCCTGCGGCGAACGCTCCCTGGTATCGAGAACTCAATCGCGACCAGTGGCGCGTTTTGAAGGCCGCGTTCCTCGGCTGGATCTTCGACGGCTACGAAGCCTACGCTCTGCTGTTGGTGATGGTGCCCGCCCTCCGCCAGTTGCTGCCTGCCACCGAACTGCCCAACCTGGCGTCCTACGCCGGGATTCTGGTCGCGATCACGCTGCTGGGCTGGGCGGTCGGCGGGGTGCTTGCCGGAATCGCGGCCGACTACTTCGGACGCAAGCGCACCATGATGATCACGATCCTGATGTACGCCGTCTTCAGCGGCCTCACCGGATTTGCCGAAAGCTGGATGCAACTGGCGGCGTTCCGGTTTCTGACCGGCCTGGGGCTGGGCGGCGAGTGGGCCACGGGAGCGACTCTGATTGCCGAGAGCTGGCCGCGCCGGGCCCGGTCCAAAGGCCAGGGAATTATGCAGTCTGCGTTTGGCTGGGGTTCCCTGCTGGCAGCCGGGATTTGGTATTTTGTCCAACCCGTCGGAGGGGAATCGGCCTGGCGCATCGTCTTCTTTTTCGGCTGCATCCCGGCCCTCTTCGTCTTCTACATTTGGCGTCACGTGCACGAATCCGAACCGTGGCTGGAAAAACAAAAGGAGCGTCGGGAACTTCAGTCGCAGCGACGTTCCGGGCGGCAACTTTCCCGCGAAGAAGCCGTGATCGCCAATTTCACGCTGACTGCTGTGTTCGGCAACCCTGCTTTACGTCGGTTGGTTTTGCTCTGCCTGGTGATGTCCATCAGCACCATCATCGGATACTGGGCTGTCGCGACCTGGGTCCCGTCGTATGTCGAGTCCGTCGCCCGGGCTGGCGGCTCGGGAAATCCCGCCCGCTGGGGCGCGATTGCGGGACTCGCCTACAACGTCGGGGCCATCATCGGTTTTCTCGCGGGGGGCTTTCTGGCCGACCTCATTGGGCGGCGCGCCCTGCTCGCCGGCTTCTTTACCGGCGGGTTGCTGACGATTCCGGTGCTGTATTTGTGGGCGCGTTCTCCAGAGGCCATCGTGATCGCCGCCGCGCTCAATGGAGTTTTCACGTCCGGGCAGTTCGTCTGGATGGCCATCTACCCGCCGGAGCTGTTTCCCACCGCGGTCCGGGCCACGGCCGTCAGCCTGATTTTTAACAGCGCGCGCTTTATCTCGTTTCTGGGGCCGCTGTTCGCGGGGGTTCTGATTACACGCCTGGGGGGGTACAGCATGACCGCGGTCATCTTCGGTCTGATTTACATTCCGGCGCTGCTCGTCGTCCCATTCCTGCCGGAAACCCGCGGGAAACCGCTCCCCTCCTAGCCAACACCACGCAGATGGCTCGGCCGCAATTCGATTCGGTGATCTTCAGCGGCAGGCTTGGGCGGCAGGCTCGCCGGGCCGGGACCCTTGCGGATTCTGCGGCCGATGTGATATTTTGCATCTGAGTCCGTTGGCGGGAAAGTATGTGCGGGGCAGGAGGCGGGTGCGCCAGCCCGTCAACCTCAAGAGAAGAAAGGCGGAAAAAGCGACATGCCTCGATTCAAAGATTATCGTCCGGCGGGCGTAATTCCGGCCACGCTGCTGGCTTTCGATGACGACTTGTCCATCCATGAACGGGCCACGCGGCGGCATTTGTCCCACGTTGCGGCGACCCGCGGTCTCTCCGCCATCACGGTGAACGGTCACGCTTCGGAAGTTCATGCCTGCACCTTTGAAGAGCAGCAGAGATTGCTGGCCGTCGCGCTGGACGAGATTGGCGACAAGCTGCCGCTGGTGAGCGGCGTCTATGCCGATGGGAGCCTGGAGGCGGCGCGGCTGGCCCGGATGGCCGAACAGGAGGGCGCGTCGTGCCTGCTGGTGTTTCCGCCGCAGAGCATGAGTTTCGGCGGCCAGTTGCGCCCCGAGATGGCGCTGGCTCACTTCGGGCACATCGCCGCCGCGACCGACCTGCCTCTCATCCTGTTTCAGTATCCCATGGCCACCGGGCTGGGGTATCCGTTCGCCACGCTTCTGCGCGTTCTGGAGGAAGTCCCTTCGATCAAAGCGATCAAGGACTGGAGCGGCGATCCGATGCTTCACGAGCGCCACACGCGCGAACTCCAGTCATTGCCGCGGCCGGTTACGGTTCTGACCACGCATAGCGCCTGGCTCATGGCCTCGCTCACCATGGGAGCCAACGGATTGCTCTCCGGCGCCGGCAGCGTGATTGCGGACTTGCAGGTCGCGCTCTTCGAAGCGGTCCAGGCCGGAAACTTGCCGCTGGCGCAACAGATCAACGGCCGGATCTATCCGCTGATGCAGGCCTTCTACGCCCCGCCGTTTCTCGACATGCACAACCGCATGAAAGAGTGCTTGCGCCTGCTGGGTCTCGTGGACAAGGCCGTCGTCCGGCCGCCGCTGTGCAAGCTGGGGGATCAGGAAATCGCGCGGCTGGGCACGGCGCTGCAACACGCCGGACTTCTTCGCGAAGGCGCAAGGGTCATGGCTGCGGTGTAAGGGGGCATGGAGCCGCCGGGGAGAGTGGCCGGCCAAGGGCGGGACACGAGTCAAACAATCAGGGCCGGAACACGAGCGCTGCTGATTCCTGCACGAACCGCTGCACGTGGATCATCGCAAGTGTCACCCGCAAGTGTCACCCATCGGTCGGGGTGAATTCCTTCACGGTGTCAGTCGAGCTGAGGGTGGATTCGAAGGCGGAAAACGAATGGAGAATGTGCGAGAACAATCTGTTGATTCAGGCCGGGAGAGAGGGACTTCGCTCGCGGGCAAGGTCGCGATCGTTACGGGGGCAAGCCGCGGCATTGGCCGAGCCATCGCCCTGGAGCTGGCCCAGCAAGGCGCGG
This sequence comes from Acidobacteria bacterium RIFCSPLOWO2_02_FULL_61_28, assembly GCA_001767035.1. Taxonomy (GTDB): domain Bacteria; phylum Acidobacteriota; class Terriglobia; order 2-12-FULL-54-10; family 2-12-FULL-54-10; genus 2-02-FULL-61-28. The sequence continues at coordinate 86,606 of MEKR01000164.1, read as the reverse complement.
ACGTGGTGGCGACTGCGCGAGATCAGAGCAAGCTGGCCGATCTGGCCGCCTGTATCCGGCAGATCGGTTCCCGGGTGGAAGAAGTTCCCGGGGACCTGCGGAAGCACGATTTTGCGCCGGCGGTCGTAGCCGCAGCACTGCAGGCGTTCGGCCATCTCGACATTCTGGTCAACAACGCCGGAGCCACCAAGCGCGGCGATTTCCTCGGCCTGAGCGATGCCGACTGGGCCGACGGGTTTGAGCTGAAACTCTTTGGCGCCGCCAGACTGTGCCGATCCGCTTGGCCGCACTTGGCCAGCCGCAAAGGTTCGATCGTAAATATCTCGGGTGTCGGCGGACGGACGCCGGATATTGACTTCGCCATCGGCGGGTCAGTGAACGCGGCGATGCAGTCGTTCACAAAAGTATTGGCCGAAAAGGGTCTCGGGGATGGCGTTCAGGTCAACTGCATCAATCCGGGCCTCATCCGAACCGATCGCCTCACGCGACGCATCGCCGTCGCCAGCCAGGCGGGAGGTGTCGGCCTGGACGAGGCGGCCCGGCGCATCCAGGCCGAGTTTGGCATCACGCAGTTCGGCGAACCGGAAGATATTGCGGCCTTGGTCGCCTTTATTGTCTCACCGCGTGGCCGCCTTTTTCATGGCTCGCTCATTGACATGGACGCCGGGCTGACTAAGACCATCTAAGCGGTGGCCGACCCTGTTTCTTGCAGACTGCCGCATGAACTTCCGGCAACGTTTCATCCCGCCTTCCGTGCCGGCTCGCCCCAACCAACGTCAATTCTTGGTCTCGTAGGTCTTCCCGATGAGCTGAAGGGGGAAGCCCTCCGGATCCAGAACCTGGGGGTCCCCTGTCTCGGCGATTGGCAATCCGCGCCGTTTCAGTTCGGCTTCCACCGCCGGGGCACCGGTAATCCTGGAGTCGGCGTGGTTCGCCCAGGGTTCGACCGCGATCGCAATGTGTTGGACGCGTCCCGTGGGGGCATCGGCCGCCCTGCCGCGATTCCCGGCGCCACGAAACGTGACGTACGTTCCGCTCTTGCCAACCCGGCCATGGTTCTGAGTCTTCAGTGTCCCCTGGAACAGCTCGATCCCGAACAGATCCGAATAAAAGGCGCTGGTCTTCCGGTAATCGGCCACATCAAAAGAAATGTGACTGATGCCCACACCTTGTAACCTTGTGCCGGAGGCCGCGGATGTCTGCGCCGCCCCCGCGGCAGACGCCGCCGCTGCCGTCAGCGCCAGGCTCTGAAGGAGCTGCCGCCGGTTCATTTTCCCTTGTTCGAAGTCCTGAAGCAGTTTCGCGATGATGTGTTCCATGGTTCGCTTCCTTTAGCTTTGAATTCCATCCATTCTGTTAGGAAATCGCAAATTGTCAAAAGAACTGGTAGTGGGTCACTTTGGGTGTTGCGCCAGCCTCTAGCCGGCGCTGATGGCCGCCCCGAGGGCGGGGCTACAAAATCATGCCAACCAAAATGCCCCACTCCCAAAATTCTCCGATTGAGGTCTACATCTTATAGTGACGCTCCCGATTCGCCAGACGGCCTTTTATCGGACTTGCGAAGCCTGTGGAACTGTCACCATATTTTGCAATCCTCAATAATAGGGGTAATGATAGTCATTTCCTTTCATCTGCACGTTGTAGCCTTCTGGATCCTTAAAATCAATGTGGTCGGTGGGCTTGGCAAAGCTGATCCCGCGACGTTTCAGCGCGGCAACCAGTCTCGGTCCCGCTCCCTTATTGGTGGGGTCATGTTGATCATCCCAGGGTTCGACCGCAATCGCGACATGCCTGGGTTCTGGGATGGCATTTGGCACAGGGGTTCTGCGATTACGAAAAGTAAGGTACGAATTGCCAATGCGGACCTTGTGCCCGGCTGTGGGATCGGGTGGCACACCTGGTTGCGGCATCCCTTCTCCCACGAGAAGGGGAACGCCGAACATATCTGCCCAGAAGGCGCCGACCTTTTTGGAATCGTTCACCGCAAAAGAAACGTGATGAATCATGAGCCCCCTGATGTCTGGCCCGGCCGCGGGTGCCTGCGCCGCGGATTGCGGGGCCGCGCCCACCACGGCAGCTCCCCCCACTGCCGCCATCACAAAACTTTGAATGTACTGCCGGCGGCTCATCTTTCCCTGTTCAAAGTCTTTAAGCAGTTTCTCGAAAATGTGTTCCATTGCTCGTTCTCCTTTAGTTTTGAAATTCCATCCATTCCGTTAGGAAGCTGCAAGTTGTCAGAAAATTCCCTAATTCTTGGTTTCATAGCGCCGGCCGATGATTTGCACGATGAAGCCTTCGGGATCTTTGACCTTGATGTCCGTCCCCGGCAGAAGCGGTATCCCGCGGCGCTTCAGCTCGGCTTGCAACCGCGGCGCTCCGGCGCCAAGCCCGGTCAGGCCGGGGTCGTTCTGATTGTCCCAGGGTTCGACCGCGATCGCGATGTGATCCACCCGTGGCGTAGGTTGGGCATTCTTGTGAATGTTGGGACCACGAAACGTGATGTACGTTTCGCCAATCCGGGCGTGGTTCTCGTTCTTATTGGTGCCCTGAAAGATCTTCGCTCCGAAGAAGTCCGCATAGAAGTCGCTGGTCTTCTTGTAATCGGCCACATCAAAACTAATGTGGCCTATGGACACCGCTTTCAGCCCGGTGCCGGCGGCCGCGGGCGTCTGGGCCGGAGCCGCAGCCACCACGGCAGCCGCCCCCGTTACGGCCCGCGCCAGGTTCCGAATGAGCTGCCGCCGGCTCGTTTTTCCCTGTTCAAAGTCCTGCAGAATCTTCGCGTAAATGTGCTCCATACGTTGGTGCTCCTTGAAATTTGGAATTTCTACCGTTTCGATCCGGATCTCCGGACTTCAGAATTGAAATCCAGCCTGCCATACCCATTCCCTGCCTTGGATCCGTACGCAACCTGCAACGCCAATGAAAGTAGCTGCGACGTCGTAGCGAGGTGGGATTCTCCCGAGAGGGCTTCTCCCTCTCCAAAAACTAAAAAGCAAACTCGAGGCGATCTGCGAGATCAGCCACGGAATGTTGCGGGCGGAGAATGAGTAAGTTTCTTACCCTGCTGCTGCGGTTTCACCGATAAGACGGAAGGGAGCCGGGCCTCCCATTGCAATACCGCCGCCGCCCCGCCTGGATGCGCCGCGCTTCCGCTCTTTGCCACTCTCTGCCGCTTTCTGCTGGCCTTTGCCCTGGGTTGCCTCATCACTGACCGGCTGCGTTGACTGACGCCGCGTCCGGGTTTTGCGCCGCGGAAGGGTCCGGAGGCGTGGCGCCCAATTTGAGAAGCAGGTCCGCCGTGCTCTTGTGGAGGATGCGCGGCCTTCGATCCCGGTTCTTCAGTATTTCCGGCGTCATCAGGTACTCCGCGATAATCAAGGGGGACTGTCCGAACCGATCCACCACGTCTAGCTTGGCGCCCTTGTCCACCAGGAACTGAACGATGGCGTCCGATCCCCGGTAGGCCGCGCCGTGCAGCGGGGTCTGGCCGTTCTTGTCGGTTTGATTGACGTCAACACGCGCCTCCACCACCAGCAGTTTGACGGCTTCCAGGGCGCTGCTCTCCTCCTCCGGCGTGCGATCCGAGACCCGGCCCATCCCCGCCGCCACGATCAGCGGGGTGGTGTCCTCAAAATTCCCCACCGACGGATCGGCGCCGGCGGCCAGCAAGGCGCGCATGATATTGACATCTACGGTTGTGGCTGCCAGCAATAACGGCGTTGCGCCCACCCGGCCCGTGATGGACCGCCCCGTTCCGCCGCCGGTCCGTCCCGGTTCTCTCACGAGCCGGGCGTTGGGATCGGCTCCCTGCGCCAGGAGCGCCTTCACCAGTTCCAGCATGTTCGACCGGCAACGGTAGGCATTGTACGCCGCGATGTTAGGGCCGCAGGTCGTGGTTTGGAGGATGGAGATTCCTTTCTGCACCGCGTAGTGCAGAGCGGTCACCCCATTTCCGTCGGCGGCGTTCGGATTCGCGCCCTTTTCGAGCAGGAAGATTGCAAGCGCCTCGTGCCCGCTGCCGCTCGCTTCCAAGAGCGGGCTCACACCGAACTCGGTGGCCGCATTCACATTCGCTCCCGCTTGGAGCAAGGTCCGGGCGGAGTCCAGATCGCCCACTCGGGCCGCAAACAGGAGGGGCGTGAAACCGCTCTCCGAACGGGCATTGACATCCGCTCCGCGCTCGATCAAAACGCCCTCAATCTCCAGGTGTTTTTCCGAGACCGCCCACATCAGAGCCGTCTGCCCCCGCCGTCCCCCCTTCGCGTTTACGTCCGCTCCGCGGGCCAGCAACGATTTCACCGCGTCCACGTTCCCTGTGCGGGCGCAGGTCATGAGCAGAGTTTCCCCGGTCTGCTGGGCCGCGTTCGGATTCGCCTCGGCCTTGAGCAGCCGGTCCACCATGGCCGCGCTTCGGTTGGTGCAGGCCAGCGAGAGCGGGGTTACGCCATATTCGTTCGCCGCGTTCACCCGGGCCCCGGCGCCCAGCAGAAGCTCCCCCGTTTCCAGATCATCCCGGTGGACCGCCCAGGCCAGCGCCGTCGCGCCATCGGCTTCCGCGGCGTTTACATCCGCACGCTGCTTCACCAGGGAGCGCACGGCCTGCTTGTCTCCCTGCTTGGCCGCCTCCACCAGCCGAAGATCGGCGGCGGCGGCAAGGCTGGCGACTGACAAGAGAGATGCCATCCACCAGACACTCAGACCGCTCACGTTGAAACCCATCTTCGTCGCTCCCTTCCGAAAAATCCCGGAAAATCGGCCGCGAAACCAAGGCCCAGCGTTCTGGACCGGCCGTGCCTGTTGGCGCGGCGAAGTTCTGCGCCCGTGGCGCAAGTCCGCGACCCGCATCTACACTGACGGCAGTTCGAGCTTTCCGGTGCTGTCGCCGAGCTTCTCCACGGGAATCCCCAGCTTATCGAGCATGGTCAAGAACAGATTCATCAACGGTGTTTCGTTGGGAAACCGGATGTGACGGCCCCCCTTGATCTGGTATCCCCCGCCCAGCAAGAGGATCGGCAGGTTGTTATGGGCATGGATGTTGCCGTCACTCAGGCTGCTGCCGTAAACGATCATCGAATGGTCGAGCAGGGAGCCGTCGCCGTCCGGCGTAGAGCGCAGCTTCTCCAGGAAATACGCGAACAGCTTGATGTGAAACAGATTGATCTTGATTACCTTCGCGATCTTGTCGCGATCGAGCTGGTGATGCGTCAGGGGGTGGTGCGGATCGGTGACGCCGATCTCCCGGTAGGCCAGCGTGCTTTGTTCGAAGCCCAGCATGAAGGTGATGACGCGGGTCAGGTCGGTCTGGTACGCCAGCGTCTGCAGATCGAACATTAACTTGGCATGTTCTTCATAGGTGGGCGGAACGCCGGTCGGCCGATCAAACGAGGGCACCTCCCGGGAAGCTTGTTTCTCGGCAAGCTGGATGCGCCGCTCGGCATCGCGAATGGCGTCGAGGTACTCGGTGAGCCTGACGCGGTCGCCCGGCCCGATATCCTTCAGGAGGCGGCCCAGCGGCTGGGTCACCAGGTCGAGAACGCTGCGATCAGCCTGGAGCCGCGCGAGCCGCGCTGCCGGGTCCGTGCTGTCACTGTCTCCGAAGAGGCGTTCGAAGATCACGCGCGGATGGTGCTCCGTCGGGAGCGGCGTCGTGGCGCTGCGCCAGCAGAGCGTGTTCTGGTAGGCGCAGCTCCAGCCGCTTTCGCAGGCGCCCACTACGGTGGCCTCCATGGCGAGTTCGAGCGATGCCAGTTGCGTTTGCTTGCCGAGTTCCGCCGCCGCGACCTGGTCCACCGAGATTCCCACGCGGGCCTCTTTGCCCATCGCCGGGTGGACTCCCGTCAGATAGGTGGCGCCGGCGCGCGGATGGTCTCCCGCGCTTTCGCCCGGCCCAATCCGGCCTTCATTGTGGGTCAGTCCGCTCAGCACAACGAGATGATCCCGAAAAGGAGCCAGACCTTTCAAAGTCGGAGTAAACTCGAACCCGGCCCCCTCCGTCTCCGGCGTCCACTCCTCCATCATGATCCCGCACGGAACGTAGACGAACGACATACGGACCGGGGCTTTGCCCGTGTCCGCCGCCGCGGCGAACGCCGGAACCATTCCGTCCAGCAGCGGCAACGCCAAGGTCGCACCCACGCCCCGCAGAAACGTCCGGCGCGGGATCGCCTTCTTGAAAATCATCATGGCTTCCTATCTCTCCTCGCATGAAACTGGTTGGGCCTGAATCCTCCGTGCCTTCTCAGCGAAGACTAGCTCAGCGAAGACCCGCGGCAGCCGTTCGCTCCGGCGTTTGCTCCGCGGACGCTCTCATCTGAAACGGCGTGCTCTTCACAATCCCCAAAATGAGCGACGACCAGCGGTATTCGCTGCGAGCAGCTTCCCGCAGGATCGTGCGGATGGCCGGCTGATCGTAGTATTCCACTCCCCGCCCCAGGGCGTAGGTGAGAAGTTTTTCGGTAACGGTCGTGACAAACCGTTCGGGATGGTCCAGCAAAATCTTGCGAAGCCCGGCCGGGCCCTGAAACTTGGTGCCGTCAGGGAGCACTCCGGACGGATCAATCGGAGCGTTGCTCTCCATGGTGCGCCACCGGCCGATGCCGTCAAAGTTCTCGAGCGAGAAGCCCAGCGGGTCCATTCGCGCGTGGCAACCGGCGCAGACGGGATTGGCGCGGTGCTGCTCCATCCTCTGGCGCACGGACTGCGGCTTGCCGTCCGCGCCGGCATCCTTCAATGCCGGGACGTTTGCGGGCGGCGGTGGGGGCGGCGCGCCCAGGACCTGTTCCAGCAACCACTTGCCGCGCGTAACCGGGGAAGTCCTCGTGGCATAGGACGTCACCATCAGGATGCTCCCCTGGCCCAGCAGGCCTCTCCGCAGGTCATCGCTCAATGTCACGCGCCGGAAATGGCTTCCGTAAATGTTCGGAATCCCGTAGTGCCGCGCCAGACGTCCATTCAGAAACGTATAGTCTGCATTCAACAAATTCACCACGCTGCGATCTTCGCGCAGCATGCTTTCAAAGAAAAGCTCCGTTTCCTGCTGGAATGCCTCCCGCAAGCTGTCGTCGAATTCAGGAAACGCCGCTGGTTCCGGGGATTTCGCGCCCACATTGCGCAGGTACAGCCACTGTCCGGCGAAATTGTCCACCAGCGCCTTCGAGCGCGAATCGGCGAGCATCCGCCGCACCTGCTGTTCCAGTACCGCAGGGTCTTTGAGCTTGCCCCGTTCGGCCAAGTCTAGGAGTGTGTCGTCGGGGATGCTGCTCCAGAGGAAGAACGACAAACGGGAGGCCAGTTCCAGGTCGGTGATCGGATAGGCGGCGCCCGGCGCCAGATTGGCCGGATCGCGTTCGATGCGGAATACGAAATCTGGACTGACCAGTATTCCTCGCAGCGCCATCCCGATCCCTGCTTCAAAGCCTCCCTTCTGGGAGCCAACTTGGTAGAAGCTGAGCAGAGTCTGAATGTCTTCGTCGGTGGGGGGCCGGCGATACGCGCGACGCGCCAGCGTGGAGAGAATCGTGCGGGCGCAAGTGGCTTCGTCATTGCCGCGGGCGCTGCCCGGAGCGCCGGTGGGACGGCACACCAAGACCTTGCGCCGGCTCGGTGTGTCCCCTGCTCCGGTTGCGTTGTAAGGGCCGCCGATCGAGACACTGGCCACGGCAGGGGAACCCTCCCTGTAATTGTTGAAAGCAAAGGCCGGGAGACGTGACCGCAGGATATCTTCGGGGGCCGAGCCATCGTTCACAAAAGCGACTCCCACGAGCCGCGTACCCGCCTTCGCCGGAAAGCGGATTTCTAGCGCCTTATCGGAGGTCTGCTCATATTCCTCTCGCTTCGCTCGTTCCGGGTTTGGCCGATAAACTTCCTCCGGAGTTGGTCCCGACAAATCGAGCTTGAAGGCGCCACCGACCGTAAACCGCTTGATCCGGGAGCCATCCAGCCGGACGTCAAGGTCGTGCGGCTCGGCGAGGCCGAGGATAGAACCAGTAGCGTTTCTTAGTAGGCTGATTTTGATGACATACTCGCCATCCATTGGAAAGTGGTGGCGAATCGCCATTCCGCCGCGCGACCCGAAGGGCAGGTCTTCGCTCATGCGGTCTTCTTGAATCAACCGCGTGGGGACATCGTACTTCGCGACGCCCGGACTGATCGCGGGATCTCCGAGGGCGAGGAGACTGATCTTCCGGGATGCTATCACATATCTTTCCAGCAGCGACGGCGATACCGAGAGGACGTCCCCATTGTTGTCAAAGCCGTGGCTCTCTTCGTCGGCGGGAAGGAGCGCGTTGGCGTCAATTTCCAGTGCCAGCAAGTCGCGGATCGCGTTGCTGTATTCGGCGCGGTTGAGGCGGTGGACCCCGGCTGGCCTGCCGGGATTCGGTTTCGCTGCCGCCGCGCGGTCGAGCGCCGTCTCCAGGTAGGTGGCGAAGGAGTCATATCCGGCTTTATCCGGCCGCGGAACGCCCGCCGGCGGCATGGCTTCGGTCCGCAGTTTCCGGACGACCTTTTCCCATACCTCCGCCGCGGCGCTGACCTGTTCGACATCCACCTTGTCGAGCAGCAGTCCTGCCGTCTTCAGTCTATCGTTGTGGCAAGTAACGCAGTAGCGATTCAGCAGCGCGCGCTGTTGCGAGGCGGGCGACGGGTTTGACGGCTCTTGCCTGGCCACCTGAAGCCAGCCGCCACTGGCCAGCCCGATTGCAAGCAAAGCCACGATCGTTCGCAACATTAGAGTATTCACTCCCTTTGCAGCCGAGCGGAGCAACTAGAAGACTGATAGCCGAATAAAGTACCCGCCCTAGTTTGGTACTGATAACCTTATAGAACATGCTACTCAAACATGTCAAGCAATAAACACCCGTTTCAGACCGGGCAGTTTGTTGAAAAACCCGAGTTCAAGGCAGTCTGGTGTATACTTCGACCTGCCCGGGATTCCAAGACGGGAATCATGGCTCGTATGTAATTGGCTTTCGCCCGCGGGATCTCAGGAAGTTTTGCGGCTGCGATGAGCTATCATGGCGATACGATCATGATCTTACTGCCGGCAAACCGAACGCAAAAGCGACGCTTGGCCCTGCTGGCAACCGCCAGTCTGATCCTGACCGGAACTGTTTGGGCTTTGCAGGGCCATGACGACAATCCCGACTTCCCCTCGATCCCGTTCGATCACAAGGCCATCCAGTATGCGGAGCGTTCCGCGGATGATCCCGTCGCCCGTTTGCAGAAGCAGATGGAAAACGGCGAGGTGAAACTGGAATTCCATCCCCGGTGGGGATATTTGCCGAGTGTCCTGAAGCACCTCGGAATCAACAGCGATTCGCAGCTTCTGGTCTTTTCGAAAACGAGCGCGCAAATCTCTCAGATTTCCCCAGGCACCCCCCGCGCGATTTACTTCAATGACGAGGTATCGGTGGGGTATGTGCAGGGTGGCCGGGCGCTGGAACTGGCCTCACTGGACCCCCAGCAAGGAATGATCTTCTATACCCTGGATGTCGAGAAGTCCGATGGACCAAGCTTCAGCCGCCAGGAAATGAGCTGCCTGCAGTGCCACCTGATCCCGGCAACATTGAACGTTCCGGGCCTCGTGCTCAGTTCGGTATCCCCGGCCGACCCGAGTTCTCCGTCCAGACGCGCCGGAGCGTTCGCCACCGACCATCGCATCCCTTTGGAGGACCGCTGGGGCGGTTGGTATGTGACCGGATTGCACGGCACGATCCGGCACAGGGGAAACGTCCCTTTGGACGTTTTTGGAAGGCCGTTCGCGTCCGAGCTGCCAAGCCAAAATCTAACCAGTCTTGCTGAGAGACTGAATACGTCCGCCTATCTGGCCCCGACCAGCGATATCGTCGCGCTGATGACGTTGGAGCATCAGACACGAATGACCAACCTGATCACGCGGATCGGCTGGGAAACGCGCGTTGCCGCCGCAGAACAAAAGCTGGAGGAGTTTCGAGACCGGCTCGATTCCGACATCGCCGAATTTGTGACCTACCTGCTTTTTGCGGACGAAGCGCCGATTCGGTCGCCGATTCAGGGCGTCTCGGCGTTCACGAAAACTTTTCCGCAGCGCGGGCCGCGCGATCTGCAAGGCCGCTCGCTCCGTGAGTTCGATCTTCAGAAGAGACTCTTCCGCTATCCGCTGAGCTATATGATTTATAGCTCCGCCTTCGACAGCATCCCGGATATCGCCCGGGACGGGATTTACCGAAAGCTCTATGATGTACTGACCGGCAGGGATACCAGCAGAAGGTTTGCGCGCCTGTCGGCGGAGGATCGCCGCGCCGTGCTGGAGATTCTGCGCGACACCAAACCGAATTTGCCCGCCTATTGGAAGACTTCCGCAGGACAGTAAATGTGTTACGATTTGAATCGAGCAGGCGGGAAAGTCTATCTTCTTCGGGGGGGGCGCATGACAGGCTGGCTGGCAGATAGGCGGCGTACCAACCGCGCAGTCATCCGGATCGCGATACTGCTGGTTCTTGGGGGCAACGTTCTTGCGCCCAGGGCGTTCGGGCAGCAGCAGGCAGCAACACTGCAACGGCAACTCGCAGGAACTTGGACACTCAGCTCCCAATACATGAAAATGCCGGATGGCAGCAGGGTGGAACCGTATGGTCCGGGGACAAAGGGCAGCTTAATGCTCGATTCGACCGGTCGCTATTCTTTCCAGGTCATCGGCGCCAACCGGCCGAAATTCAAATCGGGCGCGCGTCGCGAAGGCACACCGGAGGAAAACGCGGCCGCGGTGTTTAACACCGAAACCTTTTTCGGCACCTACTCGGTCAATGAGGCTGACCACATTCTTACGTTGCACCTGGAGCGGGCTATCTTGCCGAATTGGGACGGAATTGACCGGACATACAAGATCATCCTCAAGGGCGACGCATTACAATTAGAGGGTCCTCCTTCTGCTTCGTCCCGGGGACCGATGATCCCGTACACCGATTGGGTGCGAGCACGGTAGGGCAGCGCAGGAAGTCTCCGGAACGCGCCGCCATTGTACGGAAGGTCTACTCGACAACCTCCACGTAACCAACCTTGTCGTAGCTTCGGCTGCCGCCGCCGGAGTACCAAATCCGGTTTGGATTCGTAGGATCCACCTTAACTCTTCGGATGAACGAATCCATGGTTGGGAAATGGAATTCCATGAACGTACTCGTCTTGATATCAAACCGGAATAGCTTGTCCGCTCTTACCGTGCTGATCCAAACCAGATCGTGTTTTGTGTCCACATCAATGCCGTACGGTCCGGCATCGTCGGTGGGAAGCGGAAAGATCGTGTACTTGTCGGTGCGGAAATCCCATCGGACGAGCTTGTTCGCCTCCGTGACCGCCAGCCAGATGTCGCCCTTGGAATCCGTGGCCATCCGGCGGGGCCGGCCGGATCGAGTGGCCACCTCCGCCATCGGGAATTCCGCAATCTCCCCGGATTTGGGATCTATCTTGCCGACCCGGTTGGTGTCCTGCTGGGCAAACCAGAGCTTCCCGGCTCCGTCAACCGCCATGCCGTAGGGCCGCACGCTTCTATTTTCGCGGACGCCGGAAGGCACCGGATAGAGAGTGAACTCCTTGGTGGCGGGGTTCAGCTTCACCACTTTGTTCTGCCGCACATCCGACCCCCAGACCGTTCCATCGGGAAGAATCCGGAGCGTGTTCCAGGCGTTTCCTCCACCGATCTGGTCGCTCAGGTATTCGTTAAATTTTTGGTTCCTGGGGTCGTACTCCAGCACGCGCTCGTTGGTGGCGTCCATGATCCAGACATGGCCCTTCGGATCCACCTCAATCCCCACCGTCTGGGCGCGCTTACCGGTCTTTCCCTTCGGAAATACAACGCGCGTGTAAGTCAATGTCTTGGGATCAAAACGGCCGATGCCGTTGCCCGCCGTGTCGTTCATCCAAGCAATCCCTTCCTGATCCACGGTGGCGTCATGCGCGCCCGCGCCCGGTGGAATCTCAGATTCCACTACCTTGTATTTGGCCGGTGCACCGGTTAGCAAAGTCCTGGACAAGTGGCCGGACCAAAGGGACTCGGCGTTCAGCGGACTCCGGGGGACCCCTTCCCCAAAATTCGCCGCGAGGTAGTTCAACAACGTCTCCTTATCTTGCTCCGACGGAAACTTCGCGCCTCGGCCGACCATATCGGCCACTGTTTCCGCCCAGTCCTCCCGCGAGCCGCGCTCATTCACCGGCAGACTATGGCATACACTGCACGTGGACGTGAAAATCGCTTTGCCAGGTCCTTCCGGCACCTGGCTTGCAACCCTGCCGGCAAGCCAGCTCTCATGAACTTTTAACGCTTCTCTCTCCTTATCGTTCAGAGGAGGTCCCGTCGAACGCCAAGGTTCGTTCGGCCGATCCGGCCGAGGGCCGTTCAGCGTGAGATTGGCCGATACTTCCTTGCCGGAAGCAACGACGACTGTCGCAGCCGAATCGCTCTGCATGGTACCGCCAATACCCTGGACCTTATAGTTCCCCGCCGGGAGATTTGTGAGCCGGTAACTGCCCTGGTCCTGGCTGACGACCATGAAAAGCAGGCCGCGCTCTGCGTTCCGTGCCTTCACGTAAGCTCCCGAGGCCGCCTGGCCGGAAGCATTCTTCACAATCCCGCTGATCACACCGGTATGCTCCTCCCCTGCTGCGAACAGCGCGGTGCCCGCCACGATCAGGGCTGCCAGCAACATCACAACCTTGCGGTCTGCTTTGAACATTGCGTTCTCCTTAATCGGCACGTTTGAACGTTTCTTTCTCCCGAGGGGTCCTCAATCCTCCCCGATATCAGCCAACACTTGCGCCGAGGCAACCTGACTGCCCGTCACAATCAGCGAACCCAGTAAAGACAGATTGGACCCACTAATTGCCTCTTCGCTCTTGCATGGGTTCCGCCTATTCAACGCCAGCGAGGTTATGAGTCGCTCTCAAACGCGTTCCAAAACTAACCTCGCCCTATAGATGCTTCTCTGATACCATACGAGACGACGACAGGTCAAGCGAAATCCGGTCGCGGAATGGGACACGGAATAAGATGGTATCCCTCTGGCGCGGCTGCGTGTGTTCGGGAGCCGAAACGACATCAATATGTCGTTTCGGGTGGGAGGGCTGCGGAGTTCTCCGCGGCTAGGATAAGTCGAGGCCGAGCAATTTCCAGGATTCTGCTTGACTTGCTCGACCATGCTGTTCTATAAGGTTACCAGTACCAAACTAGGGCGGGTACTGTAGTCAACTGTCAGTCCACTGGTTTCTCCGCTCGGCAGCAATGGGAGGGAATACTCTAATGTTGCGAACGATCGTGGCTTTGCTGGGAGTCGGGCTGGCCAGTGGCGGTTGGCTTCCGGCAGCGAAGCAAGAGCCAGTGAACCCGTCGCCCGCCTCGCAACAGCGCGCGCTGCTGAATCGCTACTGCGTTACCTGCCACAACGAGAGACTGAAGACGGCAGGACTGCTGCTCGACAAGATGGATGTCGAACAGGTCAGCACCGGGGCGGAGGCATGGGAAAAGGTCGTCCGGAAACTGCGGACCGAAGCGATGCCGCCGGCGGGCGTTCCGCGGCCGGATAAGACCGGATATGACTCCTTCGCCACCTACCTGGAGACGGCGCTCGACCGCGCGGCGGCAGCGAAGCCGAATCCCGGCAGGCCAGCCGGGGTCCACCGCCTCAACCGCGCCGAATACAGCAACGCGATCCGCGACTTGCTGGCACTGGATATTGACGCCACCGCGCTTCTTCCCGCCGACGATTCGGGCTACGGTTTCGACAACATTGGGGACGTCCTCTCGGTATCGCCGACGCTGCTGGAACGATACATGGCAGCGGCAGGGAAGATCAGCCGCCTCAGCATTGGAGATCGCACGGCCCGTCCGATCACCGTGAAGTATGATGTCCAGCCTCTCATTATCCAGGACGACCACATGAGCGAGAATCTCCCGTTCGGATCGCGCGGCGGAATGGCGATTCGCCATCACTTCCCGCTCGACGGCGAGTATGTCATCAAGGTCAGTCTGGTAAGAAACGGGAACAACGATATTCGCGGCCTCGCCGAGCCGCACCAGCTCGACGTCCGGCTGGATGGCTCCCGAATCAAGCTGTTCACGGTCGGCGGTGAGCGCAAGGGCAAGACGTGGGCAAACCTTTATTCTGACGGCGGCCTGCCGGACCCCGAACAACAGATTTACCAGCTCACGGCGGACGCGGCGTTAGAAGTCCGCTTCCCGGCGAAGGCGGGGACGCGGCTCGTTCAGGTCGCTTTCCTGAAGGAAGCCTTCCAGCCGGAAGGCGTGCTCGGACCACTGCCGGTCCCTGACTTCAGTAACTTTAAGGCGGGTGACCCGGGCGTGGCCAGTGTTGCTGTCGGCGGGCCTTACGACGCCGGGGGGCCGGGGGAAACGTCGAGCCGCGGCAAGATTTTTGTGTGCCGCCCAAGCGGCGGCAGGGACAGCGCCCGCAGCACTGCGGAAGACACCTGCGCCAAGAAAATTCTCTCCACGCTGGCGCGTCGCGCCTATCGCCGGCCTGTCACGGATGGAGACGTCCAGATTCTGCTCAGCTTCTACAAGGCCGGGCGGAGCAAGGGGGGCTTCGAAACAGGAATTGAAATGGCGCTGCAACGAATCCTGGTTGATCCGGAATTCCTGTTCCGCATCGAACGCGATCCGGCCAATCTGGCGCCCGGCGCCGCCCACCGGATCAGCGACCTCGAACTGGCCTCCCGTTTGTCGTTCTTCCTCTGGAGCAGCATCCCCGACGACGCCCTCCTGGACTTGGCCGAACGGGGCAAGCTCAAAGACCCTGCCGTACTGGAACAGCAGGTGCGGCGGATGCTCGCCGATGCGCGCTCCAAGGCGCTGGTGGACAATTTCGCCGGCCAGTGGCTGTACCTGCGCAATATGCGCCTGGTGGCGCCGGATGGGGAGGAGTTTCCGGATTTCGACGAGAACCTGCGGGAGGCTTTCCGCCGGGAGACGGAGCTTTTCTTTGAGAGCATCTTGCGGGAAGATCGCAGCGTGCTGGACTTGTTGAGGGCAAATTATACGTTCGTCAACGAACGTCTCGCCCGCCACTACGGGATTCCGAATGTTTACGGCAGCCGCTTTCGGCGGGTGACGCTGCCCAATGAGACGCGGATGGGCTTGGTGGGCCAGGGCAGCATCCTGACGGTGACCTCGTATCCCAACAGGACCTCCCCGACTCTGCGCGGCAAGTGGGTGCTGGAAACCATTCTGGGCGCGCCGCTCCCGCCGCCACCGCCCGATGTTCCCTCCTTGCAGGAGAACAAGGACGTCCAGCGCCTCACCATGCGCCAGCGGCTGGAGCAGCACCGCACGAATCCCGCCTGCGGGGTTTGCCATAACCGGATGGACCCGCTGGGCTTCGCGCTCGAAAACTTTGACGCGATCGGTAAGTGGCGGACCACCAGCGGCGACGCCAACACCCCCATTGATGTGTCAGCGGCGCTCCCTGACGGCGCCAAGTTTCAGGGCGCGGCTGAGCTTCGCAAGATATTGCTGAGCCATTCCGAAGAATTTGCAATGACCATCACCGAAAAACTGCTTACGTACGCCCTGGGCCGGGGAGTCGAGTATTACGATGCTCCCGCGGTCCGCAGGATCACGCGGGAGGCCGCTCGGAGCGACTATCGCTGGTCGGCGCTCATTCTGGGTATCGTGAAGAGCGCGCCGTTTCAGATGCGGAAATCAGCAGAACAACCGGCAGAGCAAACGGCTGCCGCGGGAATTCGCTGACGGAGGGGCTGACCGGAGGACTGACCGGGGGCATGATTCAGGCCAGACCGTTTTCGCACGAGGCCCGTTTTCGCACGAGGCCCGTTTTGCACGAGGAAGGATCGGAAGCCATGATGAATTTCAAGAGTGCTATCCCGCGCCGGACGTTTTTGCGGGGAATGGGTGCGACCTTGGCTTTGCCGCTGCTGGACGGAATGGTCCCGGCATTCGCAGCGGCGGCGGAAACGGCTGCCTTACAGGCGACCCGCTTCTCCGTTGTCTACCTGGCGAACGGCGTCATCATGGACAAATGGACGCCGGCGACGGAGGGCTCCGCGTTCGAGTTGACTCCGATTCTGGAGCCGCTGGCCCCGTTTCGGGATCGCCTTCTCGTGCTGAGCGGGTTCGCCAGTAAACCCGCTCTGGCGCTGCCGGACGAATCCTCGGGACCGCACACCCGCTCCTCTTCCGCGTTCCTGACGGGCGTCCACCCAAAGAAGACGGAAGGCGTCGACTTCCGCGCGGGAGTTTCGGTGGACCAGATCGCCGCGAAGGCTCTCGGCAAGCACACCCAACTGGCGTCGCTCGAACTCGGCCTGGACACCAACGAGCTGATCGGGGGCTGCGAAACCGGCTGGAGTTGCGCCTACCTGAATACGCTCTCCTGGCGCGGTCCCACGACGCCGATGCCGGTCGAAAACCAGCCGCGCTTGGTATTCGAGCGCCTGTTCGGCGACATTGACAGCACCGATCCGGCAGAGCGCCGCGCCCGCTTCCAGGAGAACCGCAGCATCCTCGACTCGGTGACCGAAGGTGTGGCTCGCCTGATGCATGGACTTGGTCCGAGCGACCGCGCGAAGCTCACCGAGTACGTGGATGCCATTCGCGACGTCGAGCGGCGCATCCAGATGGCGGAGGAACAAACCTCGCGGGAACTGCCGACGCTCGAGCGGCCCGTGGGCGTCCCGGGCACGTTTTGGGAACATGCCAAGCTCATGGTTGATTTGCAAGTGCTGGCCTACCAGACCGACCTGACCCGCGTCATCACCTTCATGCTGAGCCGCGAAACCAGCGGCCGGACCTACAACGAGATCGGCATTGCCGATCCGCACCACCCGCTGACTCACCACTCCGGCGATAAGGAGAAGATCGCGAAGGTGCTCCAGATCAACATCTATCATGCCAAGATGTTCGCGTATTTCCTGGAGAGACTGCGAGCTACGCCGGACGGCGACGGCTCGTTGCTCGACCATACCATAATCGTCTGCGGCGGCAGCCTGAGCGACGGCAACAAGCATCAGCCGGACAACCTGCCCATCCTCCTGGTGGGCGGGAAAGCGGGCCAGATCCAGGGTGGCCGTCACCTCCGCTATCCGGGCACGCCGATTGCGAATCTGTTTTTGACCGTGCTGGACAAGATCGGGGTCCCCGTGGAGAACTTCGGCGACAGCACCGGAAAACTCGAATTACCTTCCGTCGCATAGTTGCCGTAGTGCTCCGTCAGTTGAACTACGGAGATGTTTTCGTCGGGAGTGGAAGGAAAGGAAACCCTGCGGATGGGTATCGAAATGAAAGCGCGGTATGTCTGGTGGACGATCTGTCTGCTGTCAGTCGCCAGCCTTGCCGCCGCCGCTGACCTGGGGCTGGTGGAGGCGGCCAAGCAAGGAGACCAGGAAGCCGTCCGTTCCCTGCTCCAGCAGCGTGCCGACGTGAATACCCGCCAGGCGGATGGTACGACGGCGCTGGCTTGGGCCGCCTACCGGGATGATCTGGAAACGGCGGACCTGCTGATCGGCGCCGGCGCCAACGCCAACGCGGCCAACGACTCCGGCGTTACGCCTCTCTCGCTGGCCTGCACCAACGGAAGCGCCGCCATGGTCGAGAGGCTGTTGAAGGCTGGGGCGGATCCGAAAGCCGCCAAATGGAAAGGCGAGACCGTGCTCATGACGTGCGCGCGCACAGGAAACGCGGGCGCGGTGAAGGCATTGCTGGTCCACGGAGCGGACGCGAACGCGAAGGAAACCCGGCGGGGGCAGACGGCTCTGATGTGGGCGGTGGGGCAAGAACACCCGGAGGCCGTGCGGGCGCTCGTCGAGCACGGAGCGGATGTGAATGCCCGTTCCAACGGCGGTTTTACTCCCTTGCTGTTTGCTGCCCAGCAGGGCGATCTGGACTCTGCCCGAATCCTGGTGGCGGCGGGAGCGAACGTGAATGACGCCACGCCGGACGGCAGCGCCTTGATGGTGGCGAGCGTGAGCGGCTACGAGCCCCTCGCTATATTTCTAGTGGAAAAGGGCGCGGACCCCAACGCAACGGACCCGAGCGGGATTACCGTGTTGCACTCTGCGGTGTCCAAAGGATTGCTAGCCCTCAGCGGCAAGACGCAAAGAGAAATCTCCGCCAACCGCGGCGCCGATTTCTTGCCTGCGCCCTACTGGGAACGGCCCAACGCACTGGAGTTGGTGAAGGCGCTCCTGGCACACAAGGCGAATCCGAATGGTCGGATCGTGAAGGAGCCGCCGCCGTTGCCCCTCTGTTGTCGAATTCCCGGGTCCAGAATCAGCCTGGTCGGCGCGACGCCGTTCTTGCTGGCAGCGGCAGCCGGCGATCTCAGCATCATGCGAGCCCTGGCGGCCGGCGGCGCCGACCCCCTGCTGGCGACGGAGAAAAATGTAACCCCGCTGATGGTGGCGGCGGGATTGGGCCGGTTCCAGGACCGCAAGGAGGGGGAGGAGGAGAGGAGCGCGCTGGAAGCCGTCACACTGGCGGTAGAACTGGGTGCCGACATCAATGTGGTCGGCGAGAACGGCTGGACTGCGCTGCACGCCGCAGCCTACACGGGAGCGGACGCGATCGTACAAATCCTGGCGGACAAGGGCGCCCATTTGGACGTGAAGGATAAATTCGGACAGACGCCGTTGCGTATCGCCGAGCCTAATATCAGCGGACCACCGGGAGGGCGGCGGCCACTCGGGGAACCGTGGGTCACCCACAAGAGTACGGCGGAACTGCTTCTCAAATTGGGCGCCACCCCATTAAACGTGCCCGTAGCACAAGGCTCAGGGGCGGCGACAGGACCCGCAGGTCAGTGACGTGACAACGCGGGCGAAGACCAGAGCAGAACGCGGAATCGGTCACCTCGAATTACCGGCCGGAAACGGAAAGCGCGTGTAAATTGAGACTGAGGTGAGTCGGGGCCGCGGCGAAAACACCTCGGTTTTGGGCGGAATCAGTCCTGGCGTACACGTCGTAAGTTTGTCGCTAAGATAATCCGGTTGCCGCACTTTCTCGTTGACTCTGCGCGGCAAATCCTCTAACCTCCCTCTCATCTCCCAGGTAGGAGCCATGACACCGTCTGCCGCACAAACCGGTCTGCAACCGTCAGCGGAACTCGAGACTGCCCCGCTGCAAATGGCCCATCTGACGGCCCTGGTGGAAGCCAGCAAGATTCTGAACTCGACCCTGGACTTGGACCGGCTGCTCGGATTGATTCTCGAGGTTGCGACCCGCGAGCTCGGCGCGGATCGGGGCACGGTGTACCTGCTCGACAAGAAAGCCGGGGAAATCCGCGCCAAGATCGCCCAAGGAATGGAAAGCCGCATTCTCCGCGTGAAAGTGGGCGAGGGCATCTCCGGCAAGGTGGCGGAGACGGGCGAGACCATCCGGATTGTGGACGCCTATCAGGACGCCCGCTTCGCGCAGAAATTCGACACCAAGTCCGGTTACCGCACCCGCAGCATGCTCTGCACGCCGATCCGCAACAAGACGAGCGAGATCATCGGCGTCATCCAACTTCTGAACAAGCTGGAAGGAACCTTCGAGTTGGTGGACGAAGTCTTCCTCCAGGCCCTGACGGTGCATTTCGCGATTGCGCTCGAGAACGCCAAGCTCCACGCCGAGGTCGTAGACCGGGAGCGCATTCGAACCGAGCTCGAACTCGGGCGGCAAATCCAGCAGAACCTGCTGCGTCCGCCGCCGCAACGCTGGCACCGCTACCGCCTGGCGGCCAAGGCCGACACCTGCTATGAGGTGGGCGGCGATTTCTACGATTTCTTGCCCATCTCGAATTCCACGCTCTGGACGGTGATCGCGGACGTCTCCGGAAAAGGCATCTCCTCGGCCCTGGTGATGTCCACGCTCCAGGCCACGCTGCGGGCGCTGCTGGTGGGTGTGCATTCCTTCGAGCGGCTGCTGGAACAGATGAACGAGGTGGTGCGCGACTTCACGGGCGGGAGTATCTACGTCACCTTGTTCCTGGCGCTGTTCGACAGCGAGAGCAACAAGGTGCACTACATCAACGCGGGACACAACCCGCCGGCGCTGGTGCGCGCCGATGGCAGGGTGGAATTGCTCGAGGAAGGGGGCACGGTGGTGGGCTTGTTGCCGCACGTCAAGTTCAACCGCGCCCACGTTGATCTCTTCCCCGGCGACACGCTGGTGCTTTACACCGATGGCGTCGTCGAGGCTTCCAACGCCGCCGACGACATGTTCGGCGTGGAAGGACTGGTGCGAAGCGTGCAAGCCGCGCGGCCCGGCTCCGCGCCCGATGCGATCCTGGCTCGCATCCTCGCCGACGTCCACGAGTTCTCCGCCGGCGAGCCGCCCGCCGACGACCAGACCCTCGTCGTCATCTCCCCGGACGAGTAGAATCCGAGCCACGCGCGTGAGCAAGCGGTCAAAAATCAGTGACAAGTGAAGAGTGATTAGAGCGTTTTTCCGAATGGTGTAGACCAGCAAGGGCAACCGTCAGGGCACGACTTTAGTCGTGCCGTCAAGCGAGCCAATCCATTCCTCTTCCTTGCGGCTTCAGCCGCTGAGGGACAACCCTCAGGGGCTAAAGCCCACTCCGAGAGGCCGTCTTTTCGGCATGGCTGAAGCCATGCCCTGACGGCTTTCCATCTGCTATATAGCAACGATGAAACCGGCATAGCCCGCGTTCTTACGCGCGCGGCTCGGAGGGGTCGTTCACATACCCCGCGAGCGCAGAATGCGGATGGCGCGGCTGGCTTCCTGCGCCACCGCCGCATCGCGGTCCCGCAAGAGGTTGTCCAATTGGCTGATGGAGACCGTGTCGCCGGAGGCGGCGAGCACCAGGCAGAGGTTCTGGCGGATTTCCGGGTCCCGGGAATAAAGCTGGGGATAGAGCGCCTCGCGCACCGGCCGTTCGCGGGCCAGCTCGATCAAATACGGCCGCGCCTCGCCTCGCCGCACGCGCGAACTGAGACTCGAGACGATCTCGTCGAGATATTCCAGCCTGCCCTGCGCGGTTAATGCAAACGCCAGAGCCAGACGCACGCCGCCGTCCCGCTCCCGCTGCCGCGTCTGCTCGAGCTGCCCGAGATACTGCGCGTCTTTCAGCCGGCCCAGGCCCAGCGCCGCCGCCGCCCGCATCCGCTTTTCCCTGTCCGCAAGATATTTCAGGAACACCGGCGCGGTCTGGTTCTGCGGCATGAAAGCCAGGGCGTCGAGAGCGGCGACCCGCACGTCAATGTCGTCGTTGTTCTCCACCGTTTGCCGCAGGTCCGGGATTGCCGACTCGGTCCGCAACAAACCCAGCGTCGTGGCGGCGGCCTGCTGGATGTTCTTCTGCGGGTAACTCAACAGGAATGTGATTCGCGGGCCGACGGACGGATCGTGGATCTTCTGAAAGGCGCGCAGGACTTCGGCGATCAAGTCCACCTGGTTGCTGAAGGCCGCCTCGAGCAGATCGGGAACCGCGGCCTTGACCCGGAGGATTCCCAGGGCGCGGGCCGCCCGCGCCCGCGTGTTCATATCGGGAGCGCCGGTTATGCCTTGGCGGAGAATCCGCGTCACCCCGTCGTCCACTCTCACATCGGGGTCCACGACCAGCGTGTCCACATCGGAAAAGAGGGTCTCCACCCGGCTCGTGACGGAACGGAAAGAGCCGCCGAAACCAGTCTCGACGTAACCCGGAAGATAGAAGTTGATGATGCCGTCAAGCGCCAGATAACGAATCTCCGGAATCCCGTCGCGCACCGCGAGTGCGAGCGGCGGCAAGCTCGCCGGCGAGCCCAGGCGGATCAAGGCTCGCACCACGGTCATCCGCACCTTCTCGTCGCGATCCTGGACGATGGCGCCGAGGGCGGGCACGTAGGCGGGATTGCCTTGGTCGCCGAGCGCCCGCGCCGCCCGCTCCCGCACTCTCGGGTCGGGGTCTTGCAGTTGCTTTTCGAATTCGACTTGTCCCCACGCTCCTTCGGCTCCGCTCAGGACAAGCCCCGTTGCCAGGAGCCAGCACAGTGCCGCACCGATCGCTCGGACCGCTCGGTTTCTTCCCCGGCTGCGCCTGGAGGGTTCTTGTAGCGCCGCCCTCGTGGCGGCCTGCGGAGCCGGCTGGAAGCCGGTGCTGCGCCATTCGGAACATGGCTTAGGACCAGAATGCACGCTCGCCTCCCACTTCGTGTTGAGTTGAGTCTATTCTAACCTAGGCGGGCTGATTCCGGCAGAATGCTTCTGCACTTGCGATCGAACAACGGAGAAATCGAGACGGGATTGGGCTAGGGAACTACCGGGAGGGTGACGACGTTGCTGGCTGTTCCCGCGGATTCCAAGACGACGGGCACTGGGCCAGACAGGAGCCCGCTGGGAACAATAAAGTTCACCTGGTACAGTCCTACCGAGCCCGGCGTCAGACCTGCGAAGCGCGTTTCGGCGGGCCGCCCTCCTACTCGGACAGCGGGCTGGATAAGAGTCTTCACTGCCGGCGAGGGAGGCGTCGGCGAGCCGGCTGGCACGGCCGGATCCACCGCTCCCAATCCGCTGGCAAACAGGACCAGCTCCTCACCGGGGCGCGCGGGAGAAAAATCCCAGACCCGCGTACCGTTGGCATGGAAAACATTCGCTTCCGTACCGTTCAAAAAGATTCCCGGACTGGCGTCGGCCCGATATACTCGCACGGCAGCTTCGCCCGATCCGTTGCGCAGGATCACTTCCGCCATAGGCCCGGTGATTCCAAACGGCACCAGGAAATTCACTTCTCCCGGCGCCACGGAGAACAACGGCGCCGGAACGCCATTCACGGTGATGCTCGCGCCCGCCAGGGACAGAGGCAAGGAAGTCGCACTGGTGGAAGCGGCCGAGGCGGCAGCCAGACTGGAACCGATCAGGGCCACGGTCATGCCGGGCGCCACAGGGGTGTTTTCCAAACCCGCCGCATTCGCCACCGAATCAATGCGCGGAGCGGTCGCGGCCGGGTCTCCCAGAAGCAATGCGAAGGCGCCTCGTCCGTGCGTGGCTGCAACCAGCAACCCCGTCGCAGGATTCTGGGAAAGCCCCAGGACCACTGCATTCGGCATCCCCTGATTCAACGCCACCCAAGCGCCGTCCGGCCCCAGGACGAAGACTCCGATGTCGGTTCCGAGGTACACCCGGTCGGGAGACAGCGCATCTACCAAGACCGCGTTCACCGGAATGTCCGGCAGATTGCGGGTCATGTCCTCCCAACTGGCTCCCGCGTTGTCAGTGCGGAAGATATGTCCCGTGCCAAACCCCGACAGGCCCACAAACGCGCGAGCGGGAAGCTGCGGATGGACGGCGATGGAAGTGACAAACCGGGACGGAAGCGGCGCAGCGAGAGACCATGCTCCTCCTCCATCACCGGAGAATTGCACGCGCCCGTCGCTGCTTCCGGCGTAGAGAACCGGCGAGGAGCTGGGAGCGACGGCCAATGCGGTGACGGTGGCGGATCCGCCGCCGGTCAGGTCCTCGGAGAGTGGCGTCCAGTGTTCGCCTCCGTCCTGGCTGCGCCAAACCCGTTGCGTGCCGAAGTAGAGCGTGCCGGGCTGGGTCGGGTCCGCGATCAAGGGTGGATAGAACTGGACCCGGTCGGTCGTCGCGAGACCCTCCGCGATGACCCGAAACGTTCGCCCGCCGTCATCGGAGCGCCGCACGGAAAGCCTTCGGGCAACGGTGTAGACGGTGCGGGGGTTCGCGCTGTCAAAAAAGGCGGCGCCCGAGTCGCCGGCGCGACCCTGGTCCCAGGCGAACGCGCCTCGATAGAAAACCGTGCCGTTGTCCTGCGTCCCGCCCACCGCCAGGTTGGGATTGCTGGGATGCAATCCGACCGTCTGGAACTGGGTCACGGCGAGCGTGCTGTTCAGGTTGGCGAAGCTCTGGCCTCCGTTGGAAGAACGCCAGACGCCGCTGTCTCCGATCAGATAGAAAGTCTGCGGGAGCGTCGCCGGCTCGGTGGGATCAAAGACGATGTCGCGCTGGTCCTCATGCAGTCCGGCGACCGTGCTCAGGTTCTGCCAAGTGACGCCGAAGTCGGTGGATTTCCACAGATCGCGCGCGCCTATGTAGAGGACTGCCGCATCCCGCGGGTCCACCCGCACAAACAGGTTGAACGCGCCTTGCCCTTGGCCATCCTCGGTGAAAATGTCCGCGGGCAGGCTGGGGATCAGACTCCACGTGTTGCCGCCGTCGAGCGAACGATAGAGGCCGTTCAAATTGAAATCTGTGGACCGGATGATCAAGGCATAAACGATGGAGGGAGCGCTCGGCGCCGTCCCCAATGCGATGCGGCCCAGTGAGGCTTGCGGAGGCAATCCCTCCGAAAGGCGCGTCCAGGTCTCTCCGCCGTCGGCGCTCCGGTAGACACCGTTTTCGGGACTCCCGGAAAAGTTTCCAATGGCGGCATACGCGATGGAACTGTCGGCAGGATTCAAGACGAAATCGGTGACCGCGCCCCGCAGTACCACCTGCCAGCTCTGGCCACCGTCGCTCGACTTCCACAGCGCGGTCGAGCGCCCGATGAACAGCGTGCCCCTGTTCCTGCGGTCAAACACAATGACGGAGGTAGGAGAAGAGAGAAAGCTTTCTGGACTGATCCGGAGCCAGGTGGCGCCGCCGTCCGAGGAGCGAAAGACTCCCGCGCCGTAGTAGCAATCGCGGCAAAAGTTCAATTCCCCGGTTCCATAC
Source organism: Acidobacteria bacterium RIFCSPLOWO2_02_FULL_61_28 (assembly GCA_001767035.1). Lineage (GTDB taxonomy): Bacteria > Acidobacteriota > Terriglobia > 2-12-FULL-54-10 > 2-12-FULL-54-10 > 2-02-FULL-61-28. The sequence goes on along the minus strand of MEKR01000164.1, from coordinate 61,948 downwards.
CAGACGTCGCCCGAGAAGGGGTCCACGGCGACGGCTCCGGAAGCCAGCGAGGGGAGGCTGTCGGTCAAGGGACTCCAACGCGCGCCGCGATTGGTGGATTTCCAGACGCCTCCGCCCGCCGCCGCCACGTAAACGGTCGAGGGGGCGCGAGGGTCAAGGGCCAGGCTGGTCACTCGTCCGCTGACGAGGTCGTTTTGGATGGAACTGATTCCGCCGGGGCCGAGGCCGACCCAGCGCTCCGAGGCCGCTTCCGGCAGCGATTCGGCAAGAGTTCGGTAGCCGCCTGTGGTGCCTGCCCTGAGCGGAGTCGAAGGGAGCCTGTCGAATCCACGGACGCTCGGAGGCCGGTCGCGCTGCTCGACCGCGCGGGTTAACGCCCCTTCCGGAATGTGGCCTAATCCGTAGCTCCTCTGCCCGTAGAACCATCGCTCCCATTCGAGAGCGCGCGGAACCGGGGAAGCGGCCTGGATCGCAGGCGCTTGCGCCAGTCCAGCGGAAAGCCCGACTCCCAGGAGCGCAGCAAGGCAAAGAGCGGCCTGAAAGACTGCGTTCCTTCGCGAGGGGCGATCGAGAAAACTGCCCATCTACACTTGCCTTCTCAAAAAACTACCTTATGTCAGGGGGACCCTCTCCAACTCGATACGCGGATAGGATTACTATACCCGAAACCAGGAACACGAACAAGAGAAAAGTCTAGGGGGTGTTACCGGGGGCGACACCCCCCGGTTGCGACCCGAATTCGAAATCCGGGAGCACGGGTTGTGTGATGAATATGGGGGAAGATATGCGGGGAAAGAGAAGGGCGTTCACCCAGACGAGGGACGCTAAAAGCGCGTTCATTCTTGGTGTAGACCGAATTGTTGCGGTGGTATTCCCCACCCCCCCCCAAGGGCTGTCATCCCGATCCCGCGAAGCGGGAGAGGGACCTGCACTTCAACCGCACGCGCAAACTCCAAGTGCAGATTCTTCTCCCGCTTTGCGGGATCAGAATGACGTCATCGGCGGCAAGTGCGCTATACGGCGACCTTGAAGCCCCTCTCCGGAACAGAGGGCTACCAGAGCAGCTTCAAGGCAAGCTGAATTTGCCGTGAGGTGGTATTGGTGCCGGTGATCCGCCCAGCCGCAGCCAACGCCGTCTCGGTGGTGGCGGAGAAGACCGCGCGGCTGGGCCGGCCAAAATTCGTCAGGTTCAGAATGTTGAAAATTTCGGCGCGGAATTCGAGCTTCCCGGCCTCCCCCAGGAACCCGATCGCCGTATCCTTCACTAGCGAAAAATCCAGGTTTGCCACCCCGGGGGCGATGAGCGTATTGCGCCCCACGTTACCCAACGTTCCGATCTCCGGGAGCCCGAAAGCGCAGGGATCGAAGTATCGTACGGAGCCTCCGAGTTTCTGTCCGGCCGGCACTCCCGCGCAGCCGGCGCTGGTGCCGCTGGTAATGCTGCTCAGATCCACGCCCGGCCGCAGGCTCGGCGTATTGTTATTGACGGAGTCTCGCGAGCGGGAGCGGTCGCCGGAAGTGGTAACCGTAAAGGGAAGGCCGGTCTGCGCCGTTAGGATGCCGCTGAACCACCAACCGTTCAGCAGCTTGGCGGGTACTCCCGTCAAGCCGGACAGTTGCGGGATACGGTAGGTCGTGCTGAAGCGCCAGGTGTGGGCCAAGGACCAATCCGCCAATCCGCGATTCATTTCTCGCGGCAGCACCGAAGTGGCAATGGTGGCGCTGCCGCCATTATCATCCGCCGCGATCCCTAGTTTTTCGTCAATCAGCCTGGACCACGTGTAGGAGCTTTGGAATTGCAATCCTTGGCTCATCCGTTTGCTGACGGCGAGTTGAAGCGAGTTGTACCAGGAATTCACGGCGGCGGTCTGTTCGTTGATGGTGTCCCAGGCGGGGTTGGGCCGCGGCTCATTCCCGGCCCAGAAAAAACGCCCGTCGGGGAGCTTTTGTGGGATGGGCGGATTCGAGGGCCAGGACGTGGCCAGGTTGATTCCACGCGAACCCGCATAGGCTAATGACAACCCCATCTCCCACGGCAACTGACGCTCCACCGTGAAGTTGTAGTGCAGCATGTGCGGATTTTGAACGTGGTAGTCCATCGTGCGCACACTTCTCCCCACCGCTGTCGCTGGGAAAAACAAGGGCAGGGTCGTCAAGGTGCTGGGAGTGTTGACCGAACTCATACTCGAAAAGGGGAGCGAGGCGTTGGAAGTGAAGCTCAGTTGCCCCCCCCAAGCGCCGATGTCGTACACCAGCCCAAAGCCCCCGCGCACCGCCGTCCTGCCGTTTCCCCGGACGTCCCAGGCAAACCCAAACCGCGGACCGAAATTCTTGAGCGACGGGTTTTCAAACACCGGTCCCAACGTGAAGGCCGTATCGCGCCGGATGTCTCGCAAGGCGCTGCCCCTCCCGTTCACCTCCTTAAACTCGGTTTGGAACTCGTAGCGCAGGCCGAGATTCAACGTCAGGTTCGACCGAATCCGCACGTCATCCTGGAGATAGAATCCGAAGCTACTGTGATTGTATGACCGGATGCTGGAAGACCCGAATGTTTTCCCGTTATACGAGGTAGCCCTGCCTTGCAAGAACGCGGCCACATCCGCAAAGTTGACCGTCCCGCGGGCGCCCTGCCCGCCTCGAACATAATCCGGGCGGGAATGGTTGGCGAGCGTTCCGAATTTGAGGCTGTGCCGCCCCTTGGTATAGAACAAATCCGCGCTCCAGGTGAAAAGGTCCAAGGCGTTCCGCCGGGGAGTCCGGCCATCCGCGCCGAAGTTTGTAACGCCGCCGATCGTGATCTGGCCCATCTCTTCCCCCGGCAGGAACGTGTATTGGGGGCCACTGAGTCCCGAAGGGGAATCCTCGTTGGACCACACCTTGCTGGTCGAAAACCGGAACGTGCCCACCATGGCCGACCCGAAGGTGTGCACGTCGGAGGCCGTCACGAACTGCATCCGGGTCTCCCCGATCCGTTTGAACTGCTGGAAATCCAGGGGCTCGAGCCGTTCCGCGCCGTCCCCGGTGTAGCGGACAAACAGGGAATCGTTATTCGAGATAACATAGTCCGCTCGCGCCTGCCCGTACTGTTCATCCGTGGTTCGTGACGAGGGGAACGTGACGCGGTCGGGAGGCCGGCCGGAGAGCGTACTCGGCAGATTCGGGGATGGAAATAATGCCAACAGGGGCACGATCACCGGCGAGATCGTGACCAACTGGGTCGTCCCCAGTTGCGGGCAGGCCGTGTTGGTGATGGTTGCGCCACCCGGACCGAAACAGCCCGCGCCAATCGCGTTGCTGACGGTGCTCAGCCCCAAGCGGTCTTTCAACCCTTCATAGGTGGCAAAGAAGAACAGCTTGTCCTTCTTGATCGGTCCCCCGACGGAGCCTCCGTATTGATTGCGCCGGAAGGGCGGCAAGCGCCAGTTCGCCACTGCGGTCTTGAGGTCAAAAAAATTCCGGGCATCGAGCGCGCTGTTCCGCAAGTATTCAAAGAGGGAGCCATGCAAGCTGTTGCTGCCGCTCTTGGTGACGATCGTCATTTGGCTTCCCATCCTCATGCCGTACTCGGCGCTCGAGGAGTTGGTGATGACGCGCCACTCGCGGATGCCTTCCACGCCGAGGGTATTCGAGCCGACCGAGGCAGCCGACGCGTCCTGGTTGCTGTTCATCGGAGTCCCATCCAACAGGTAGTAGTTGGATCGCGGCGGCGCGCCACTGGCGCTGAACCAGGTTCCGGCTCCTGAGAGGCTCTTGTTGTTCGGACGATGTTCGACCACTCCCGGCTGGAGCAGCGTGAGGTCCACATAGTTGCGGCCGTTTAACGGGAGGTCGGCAACCTGCCGCGCGTCCACCAGCCCTCCCAACGAGCCGCTCGTTGTATTCACCAACAGGGCTTCTCCGGTCACTTCGACCCGCTGCTCGATGGCGCCCACCTGGAAGGAGAAATTGATGACGGCTTCCTGGCCCACGGTCAATGTCACGCCGCTCCGGATTTCGGTCTGGAAGCCCGTTTGTCCCGTCCGGACTTCGTAGGTCCCCACTGGCAACGCCACAAAGCGGTAGGAGCCGTCCGGACCGCTTGGGTCTGTGCGAACCTGTCCGGTCTCGGTATTGCGTACCGTGATAGTCGCATCGGGAACGACCGCGCCCGTGCTGTCCTTCACTGTGCCCAGAATCGTTGCGGTGGGCAGTTGCGCAAATGTGGCGGAACAACCCGCTACCACCAACAACAGAATCGAAAATGCGAACCAGGTTCTTCTCCGCAGATTGGTTGCCATAACATCTCCTCCGCAGCAGGCTGGCAGTACCGCCTGGCCTTCTGCTAATTTCTGACAGGATCATTGCCGAAATGGACTCGTCCACTCCAGAATTGCCATTTCGAGCTTCTCCATCGCCCAAAAGCCTATACCGTATGTTTGTGTTTCTGGTCGGAGCAAATGCAGCAATTTACTGCCCCAATGCAAGAATTCAACATCCAGGCAAATTCAACTGCCTCAATATGTGATAGTTACGGAGCCGCACGAGGGGGCTGAAGAGATACTGCCCCTGCGCCAAATCCCCACTTCTCACTGTTTTAAGGAGTGAGAACCCCCGACTGAGAAACGCAAGCAATTGCAGCTTGCAGGGAAGACACAGCCGCCTGTCCTTTTGCTGATCTCTTTGCTGATCTATGACAGGATGATTACTGGTAGGGTTTCCAGCGCGAACCTAACGATTCTCGCCAACCTATTCACCGGGAATATCGAGAGTCGTCGTGCCACGCAGCCGGACCTTCTCGTAGGCCCTTTCCCATTCACTGTGCGCGGGATGGCCGGCATAAACCTGAAGGGCTTCGAGATCATCGAATTCCATCGCGACGCCGTATTCGCGAATCTCGCCGCTCGCCGGAAGTGGCTCCCGGAGCTTGCCCACCCAAACTCTCCGCAAACCAGGGATTTTGCCCGCCATGTCCGCCGTGGCGCGCTTGAAATTGGCATAGTCTTGCGGCGTGGAGCCTTGGAGTGGCGTATAGGCAAACACGTGCAGCAAGGTCTTCTGGGTGGTCGCGGCTTGTTGTCCCAGGACACACCCGGCAAGGAACAGCATCATCCCGGCCAATCCGAACAGAATCTTTCCGCCAAAAATATTCCGCACAACTTCCTCCTGTTTCCTTTGCGATGATTCGAACCGTGAATCCATTGTATCAAGAACTTGTTTTGCGAAACGGATTCTCCAGCCGGGCTAACGAATGGCAATCGTGACCTCATTGCTGGTCCGGCCGAGATGATTCAAGCGGACCGGAACCGCCGGCCCCGGGGTAACGCCGGCGGGCACCCTCACGTTCACCTGGTTCAGCCCGACAAAGCCCGGCGCGTTCCCCACGAACAAGATGTCGGCACGCCTTCCGCCAATAGTCACGTCGGGCACGACCAGCAAGAGGCTTTCACCTAACCCGGTGCAGTAAATCTCCAGAGCTTCACCGGCCACCGCTGGATTCGCGGCGGAGACCAACTGCCCGTTGGAATGGAGCACGGCTCCCTGCCCGCGCCCGTCCCGCGAGACGGAAAACAGGGCAGGCGCGGCCGGTTCGAGCAGGAGCGGCCGCGGGGCGCCTTCGACGCCCGCCTGCCGCACGACTACCTTTGCCGGGGCTTGCGTCCCCGGGGGAATCTGGAAATTGATCTGGTCCGGGCCCGCGAACAGCAGCGGGGCCGGGACTTCGTTCACCAGAACCGAAGTCGCGTTCATCTGGGTCGGGAGTGGCAAGCGCGAGGCGATCTGCGACCCCGGCGAGAGACTCGTGCCGAATAGTGTCGCAATGCTCCCCGGTGCGACGGCGGCCTCAAAGCTGGCGGCGTTTACAATGCCTCCGGCATTGATCGCCGGAGGCGTGGCAGGAGGGAGGTAGAACGCCTCGTGGGCAGTCGAAAAGAAACCGCCCGCGACTGGTCCGCCGGAAGGAACGAAGATGCGGCGGCCCTCGACGGTGGCTCCGTAAAGGCCGTGGCGCGGGGTCGGCATCGGCGCCAGCGAGCGCCACGCGTTGGTTACCGGATCGTACTCCTCATTCTGCCGAAACGTTCCTTCGGGTGTGCCGCTCGGTCCCTCGCCGCCGAAGACCTGAATCCGGCCCCCGATTGTCCCGGAACCGAGGCCGCCGCGGGCCGTCGGGATCGGTGCCCGGACGGTCCAGCGATTCGTTGCCGGGTCGTATTCTTCGTTGGCGCGGAAGTTATCGTTCCTGCGTCCGGCGATGGCGTAGAACTTGCCGCCGACCGCTTGCGCCGTCAGATGATCGCGGGCGGTGGGCATGGAAGGCAATACAACCCACGAATTGGCGGCGGGATCAAAGGCCTCGAAGTTGTTGACGCTGGCGCTGGCGGTCAGGCCGCCGGCCACGTAAATCCGCCCGTCGAGCGCCGCCACTCCGGAAGCGCCGCGCGGCGTCGGCATCGAGGCGCGCTCTGTCCAGGTGTTGGCCGCCGGGTCGTACTCGAAGGTCCGCCCGGTTACAAAGTCGCTGCCGATGCGGATGCCGCCGACAAAATAGACTTTCCCGTTGACGGCGGCGAGGTTGGCGTGGTCCACGCCGCCCGGGAGCGGAAGCGGCGCGCCTTCCCGCCACGTGTCGGTGAAGGCATCGTAAATGAAGAGACGGTTGCTCGAGCCGGCAGGGGTCAGGCCGCCGACCACATATACCTTGTCGCCCACCGCCGCCGCAGCCACTTCGGTCGCCTCCAGGGGAAACGGGGCGCGTGTCTCCCAGACGCCAATCTGAGCGACAGCGGAGCTTGCCATCCAGACGAAGGCAGCGATCCCAGGGAACAGGGAATAGCCTCGGCCCCCGCCAAGCCGGTGGGGAATAGGGAACAGTCGGAAGACCAAGCCTGGAATCACAAGGGCCCCACCCTCACCGGGTCTGCTTTCCAAACGACTTGCGGCTGTACTCACTCCGGCACCTCCTTTCAAGTTGGCCTTATCCCCATTCACCGAAAAAACGTTGCAATTCCCGCCTATTCGTATTATATGAAGAACTTTACACTCTGCGAAAGCTCGTTCTGGGACAACGATGACTTGGCGAAAGACATTGCGGCGAAAACTGGGGGCGCTGCTGCGCTGGTACCGGATGTGGTCGCGGATCGCCTGGGGATTGCTCCATACCGGCCACCCCTTGCTGGTGCACTTGATCCCGATGCGCCGCTGCAACCTTTCCTGCACGTACTGCAACGAGTACGACGACTTCTCTCCCCCGGTGCCAACTTCGGAGTTGTTCCGGCGGATTGACCGGCTGCGGTCGTTCGGCACCTCGATCATCACCATCAGCGGGGGCGAGCCGCTGCTCCATCCGGACCTCGATCAAATCATCCACCGCATTCGCAGCCAGGGCATCATTTGCGGCGTCATCACCAACGGCTACCTGCTGACGCCCGAGCGAATCGGGCGGCTGAATCGCGCCGGCCTGGAGTATTTGCAGATCAGCATTGACAACCTCCAGCCGGACGACGTTTCCATGAAGAGCCTGAAAGTCCTCGACAAGAAACTCCTGCTGCTCGCCGAATACGCTGACTTTCAGGTGAACATCAACTCGGTGGTGGGAGCCGGGACACGCAACCCGGAAGACGCCACGGTGATCGCGCGGCGGGCTGTCGCGCTGGGCTTCACTTCGACGGTCGGAATCATCCACGACGGCAGCGGACAGTTGAAACCGCTGGGGCCGAAGCAGCAAGAAGTCTATCGGGCAGTCAAGGACCTCGGCAAAAGCTGGTATGCCCGGTTCAACCGCTTCCAGCGTAAGATCGCCTACGGCCAGTCGCATGAGTGGCGCTGCCGCGCCGGCTCCCGCTACCTCTACATCTGCGAGGACGGACTGGTCCACTACTGCTCGCAACAGCGCGGGTATCCCGGCATTCCGCTCGAGAACTACACGCCCGAAGATTTGCGGCGCGAGTACCACACCGAGAAATCCTGCGCCCCCTACTGCACCATCTCCTGCGCGCAGCAGATCGCCATGGTGGACAACTGGCGCGTGCCGCAAACGCTCCCGGCCTTCCGCCCCCAACCCCAACCCGAACCTCTTATCCAACTCGAAGTCCCGGTGCAAGAAGACGCCTAGGGCCACCGTCCTCGCTGGCCTGGGGCTGGAGCCGCCGAGCCTGCCCTGAGCCTGTTCGAAGGGACGGCGGCGCTACATCAATAGCCTCGTTTCTTATCCACTAAGTTAAGCAACGGTTCTCCGGCCAGGTAGCGCCGCAGGTTTTCCTGGAGCAACTCGACCTGGCGCGGCCAGAGGCGGTCGGTCGCGCCGGCAAGATGCGGGGTGATGATCACGTTTGGGAGCGTCCAGAGCGGATGCTCGGGCGGAAGCGGCTCGGGGTCGGTGACATCGAGCGCGGCGCTCGCAATCCAGCCGCCTTGGAGCGCACGGACCAGCGCTTCGGTGTCCACGAGCGTCCCCCGCGAAACGTTGATGAGGGAAGCAGTCGGCTTCATGCGGCGCAATTCGGCCTCGCCGATCAGGTGGTGGGTTTCCGGCGTGTCCGGTGCGGCGATCACCAGATAATCCGCTTCTTGAAGCAGGGCGGGCAATTGTTGGGGCGAGTAAACCCGGTCGGCAGACTCAGCACCATGCGAAGGGTCCTGTTTCACCGCAGCGATGCACATCCCGAGCGCCTTGGCGCGGGAGGCCACTTCGCGGCCAATGGCTCCCAAGCCGACCAGCCCGAGCGTCTTGCCATTCAGTTCCGTCGGAATGCGGCTGGGCTGCCAGCTTTCCTTCTGCCCCCAGCGCCGCTCCGCCTGATACTCAAAACAATCTCGCAATTTCCGGGCCAACGCAAACAGCAACGCCACGGTCTGCTCGGCCACCGGGACGGCGTGCACGGTCGTTGCATTGGTGACGATTACATCGCTTTCGACCAGCGCCGGAAACAGGAGATGGGTGACCCCGGCGGCGGGCGAATGAATCCAACGGAGCTTCCGTGCCCGCGCAAACTGCTCCGGCTGGAGCACCCAGGAGACCACAATCTCGGTGTCGGCGATCTCGTCCAGAACCGTCTTGCCATCCCAGGTCATTCTCACGAGCAACTGTGGAAAGGCGGCGCGGAGGGACTCCCCCACCCAGTCCGGAACTTCGCCGTAGGGGAGTTGGCGGTAGGGAATCCAGAGCAATTTGCGAGGGGAGAGTTCGGGCATGGTTTGATCGCCGCTGGGAAGAACGAGGGCGGGTTATTCCGCGGATCCGCCGGGAAACGTCTTCCAGCGAATCTGCGGCGCAGTCCAGTTTTCGGGCGACTCGCCGGCGCTCAACTGATTCCGCAAGGGCGCCAGCGCGGCCCGCAACGCGTCCACGTCAAGGAGTTCTTCCTCCGGGCCGTATTCCTCCAGTTTTTGCATTCCGGCAGCGAGCAGCCGCTCGGCCCCCAGGCGGTTGCGGTTGCGGAGGTGATGCAGCGCCACGGCCACCTGGATCAACCCCTGCAAGAATTTTTTTCGCTCGCCGGCGGATTCCAGCCACAATTCCTCCAGCACCTCGTGGCAGTCGAAGAAGTCGCCGCGATTGAACAGCGCGATTCCTTCCCGAAGCAGCGTTCTCTGGGTTTCCGTCAACGAATCACACCTCGAATCACACTTCAGCGCCGGGCAGCGAGTTCCAGCAACGCCCCCCAGGTTCACGGCGCTACGAGGCGGCTGCTTGGAGGTTCTTGTGGATGGCGTAGAGAGCCAATTCCAGGCGGTCCGAGACGCCCAGCTTGTCGAAGATGTTGTGCAGATGGTTCTTGACGGTTTGCTCGCTAATGAACATTCTCTCGGCAATCTCCTTGTTCTTGAAGCCTTGCGAGATCAGCTCGACCACCTGCTTCTCCCGTTCGCTTAACGGAGAAGCATCGAGGGATCGGTTGGCGGAAGAGAACGAACCGCCGGCAGGAATGCCGCCCGACGCCGTCAGGGGGGCGTCCGGCCAGGTCTCGCCGGAGTCCACGCGGCGAACGCACTCCGCCAGCAGGCTGAACGGGGCGCGCTTGGAAAGAACGGCCGCCAGGGAACGCCGCACCGACCGCATCGCCTCTTCTTCTCCCTCCGAAGAGGTCAGAGCAATCACGCGCAGATTCTTGTGCTTCCGCAGCAAGCCCCGCAACACATTGAATTCGGTTTCGACCCCTCCGGCCAGCAGCGCTTCCAGGAGCAGAACCGCCGGTTTGAGCTCCCGGACGCGTTTCAGGAGCTGAAGCCCATCCTCCGCCTCCCCGACTACCGTCAAGCCCGACTCCTTCGAGAGCAACTTCCGCAAGCCCGCACGGAACACAGGCCGCCGGTCGCCGATCAGGACGCGGATTTGTTTCCCCTTTTTCATTTCCACAACCAAATCGAATCCCTCGGGGGGAAGGGTCCGTCAGTTCGCACACACTGGATCAGTAAAATATAGCGCCTCATGATTTTATGCGCCCTGCGACAAAGCGTCAACCGCTCACTGTACCAAACTGAATCGTTTTCAAATTGCCCCAGGCTTCCTAGGCTCATCGGCCCAAATGTGCATTCCGCTGACGAATTTTCTTATTCCAGGCGGGGGGAGCCCGGCACGGGTTCCGTTACCTCCACGCCGGCCAGGGTTTCGAGCAAAGTAATCGCGGCGGCAAAGTCCTCTTCGCCATGCCCCATCGCCACCGAGGCTCCGAACAACTCATGGACCAGAGCAGTGGCCGGTAAGGGAACACCCAGGTCGCGGCCCGACTCCAGCATCAGGCCGAGGTCTTTGTACATCCATTTCAAAGAAAAATGCGGCTCGAAACGCCGCGCCAGCACCAGCGGCAGCTTGGCGTCAATCATCGGGGCGCGGGCTACGCTTGCCTGCAAGACCTCCAGGACACGCGACGGAGCGAGGCCTGCCTTGCGCGCCAGCACGAAGCCCTCGGCCATGGCCTGGAAAATCAGCGCCCCGACCAGGTTCTGGGTGAGCTTGGCCTGCAATCCCATGCCGGGCCCGCCCAGGTAAAAGATGTTCTTGCCCATCACCAGAAGATAGGGGCGCACGCGCTCGAAAACTTCCGGATTGCCGCCGACCATGAACGTCAACGTGGCGTTGGTCGCGCCCGTCTTGCTGCCGCTGCACGGGGCGTCCAGATAGCTAACACCGCGTGCGGCAAATTGTTGTGCTATCTTCCGGCTTACCGAAGGCGAAATCGTGGTGCAGTCCACCACCACCGCGCCGGGCCTGACTTCCACGAGCAAGCTCTCGGTTACCTGGCAGACCGACTCGGAATCCCCGACGCAAAGAAAAATGACGGAAGCCCGGCGAGCGACTTCGGCGGGCGAGCCGGCCACCGCCGCTCCCCGTTGGCCTAACTCCTCGGCCTTCTGTCGGGTGCGGTTGAACACGGTCAAGGAGTAGCCCGCTTTGAGCAGGTTCTCCGCCATCGGATAACCCATGATCCCGAGTCCGATGAAGCCTAGGTTTTCCTGTGCTGACATTCCTATAACCCTTTCGCAACTTCGATGCCAGTTCGCCACTCCCTGTCTGGCGACTTCATCTGTTTGATTATAAGGCGGCTTTCATTATATCGCCCTCTGAAACCCAGACTCCAAACACCGCCAAAGCGTGGGAGCTGACCCTATTTGACAAGCAGGAGACAATTATCGGCGGTCAGAAGCTCCAACCCAGCGCCTTCTCTCAACGCCTTTGAAACCAAGTGGTTTCAGGACGAGGGCTACTTTTTCGTAGCCTTCTTCTTCCGTTTGGCAACCCAGCCCGCCTTATTGCTCTGGCGGGCGCGGGCGAGGGCCAGCGCGCCCGGCGGGACATCTTCCGTGATGGTCGAGCCGGCGGCCACATAGGCGTCCTTGCCGACGCGCACCGGCGCCACCAACTCGGTCCCGCTGCCGATAAAAACGTGGTCTTCGATCACGGTCTGATTCTTCCGCTCGCCGTCATAATTACAGGTAATCGTACCCGCGCCGATGTTGGCGTCTTCGCCGATAGTGGCATCGCCGAGATAGGTCAGGTGCTGCGCCTTGGTTCTGCGGCCCACGCGTGTTTTCTTGACCTCGACGAAATTGCCGATGCGGGCTTCCGAACCGATCTCGCTCTCGGGGCGCAAATGAGAAAACGGCCCGATGCTCGCGCCGCCGGCAATCTTCGATTCGGAGATGACGCAGGAAGGTTTGATCGTGACGCCGTCGGCTACTTCGGAATTGGTAATGACCGAAAACGCGCCGATCCGGCAGCCTTCGCCCACGCGCGTGCGCCCCAGCAGCGACACCCCCGGCTCGATCACCGTGTCGGCGCCGACTTGCACGTCCGGATCAATCAGAACGGTCTCGGGGCGCACAATCGTGACGCCGCAGAGCATCAGCTCGCGCGCCTTGGCCGCCCGCAGCAGGTGATCCACCTCGGCCAGCTCCACGCGCGTGTTGACGCCCATCACTTCGGCGGAATCCGTGGCCCCGTACGCGGCGACCTTCCGGCCGCGCCCATGGAGCAAGCTGATCACGTCCGTCAGGTAGTATTCCCCGGTGATGGCGTTCGGCACCAGGCGCTCGAGGTCAGCAAAGAGCAGCCGGGTCTTGAAACAGTAAATGCCCGTGTTGATCTCCCGAATTCGAAGCTGCTCCGGGGAGGCCGATTTATGTTCGACAATCGCAGTGATCGAGTGGTTAGGGCCGCGCAGGATCCGCCCGTAACCGGCGGGGTCGTCCACTTCAGCCGTCATCACCGTGGCGGCGGTCCCGGCACGCATGTGGAAGTCGAGGAATCCGCGCAGGGTCGCGGCGGTGAGCAGCGGCGTATCGCCGTACAAGACCAGCAAATGCGGCGCCGCCGATTCCAGCTCCGCGCGGCCGCAGCGCAGAGCATGACCCGTGCCGAGCGGACCTTCCTGGCGAATGAACCGGGCCTCGCCGCCCGGCATCGGGCCGGGGATCGCTTTCACCACGGCGATGACCGCGTCCGCCTGGTAACCGACGATCACGAACAAGGCCCCGGCAGGAAGTTCCCGCGCCGTCCGCACCGTCAGCTCGATCAAGGGACGCCCGCCGGCGCAGTGCAGCACTTTCGCCTGCCGGGACTTGAACCGCGTCCCCTCACCCGCCGCCAAAATCGCGATCGCAAACGGCTCTTTCATAATCGCTTATTTTCCCAGATTGAGGAGGGTAATGCGAGAGGAAAGAACCTTGGCAGCCACGGCGAACCGTTTTTCCCGCTGTGGTTTGTAGCGTGGCGAAGGACCTGTCTGGAGCAGGGACTCAGGACGCGTTTTCCGTCGCAGTGGGTTCTACGGTCGAGGTCCAAGGACCCGCTAGCCCCCGCGCGCCGATTTTGCGCGCAGCCGTGAGGAGCGAGTCGTTCGATCCGCCTCTTTCACCAGCCGCACTTGCAGCTTGTATCCCAGTGCCGACGCGTACCGCTTGAGAGTCGCTATCGAAGGCGAATGTTTGCCGATCTCGGACTCCAAACGCGCTACGGCAGATTGAGTCGTCCCGATGCGAGCCGCCACTTCGGCTTGGGTAAGGCCGGATGCGGTCCGAGCCTTGAGAATTTCGTCCAGAAGCTCGAACTCTTCCGCGAGTCCGTCGTACGCGCGGCGAACGTTCGGGCGCGCGAGCGCCCGGACTTTGAAATCCTTAAGACTGTTCCGCATCTTTGACCTCCTTCATCCGCTTTCGTGCGATGGCCAGTTCCTTAGAAAGCGCGCAACCAAACCGGCGGGGAGTTCGAGTATCTCATTCTGAAGCTGCATAAATCATGAACGTTCCGCAAAACGCGCTGCTCCGGGCCGCTCCCAGGCTGCTTCTGCACCCGTTCCCCTTTTCTCTAGCCCCGGCCTTCAGGCCGGGGTGGGCGGCAAAATTTATTCTACAGGCCGTTTTAACGGCCTTCCCTCTTTCGGCTTCAGCCCTGGCGGTGCCAAGGTGCGAAAGCGGCCTTCGGGAAGCCCGCTGAAGCGGGCTGGAAACAAATTGGTGGTGCCTTGGTACCCAGGCGTGAACGCCTGGGCTAGAGAAAAAGGGGCTTCCTTCATGAATAATGCAGGCGAAGCCATGCGCTGTAAAAGGAGACGCGCCAGTTCACTTCTGCATTATAGCGGATACGCTATAGGCGCGCCAGAGGCGGAGCGCAGGCTGCGCCGATCGTTGTACCTGGGGGAAAGCCGGAAGCCGGGCAGATCCGGCAGCCTGCCCTCCGAAGCCTTGGCGTCGGAGGGCCTGCCCCGCTTGCCCTGAGCCTAGTCGAAGGGGGCGCAGCCGAGGGAAGCCGAGCCGAAGGGCACATTCGAAGGGATAAAAGCATTGGCCGTAGCTCAGAAAAATAGCTCAGAAAATTCATTTGACATGGGCCGGCAACGCCGCGTAGGATTGCCCTGGGCGCGGGTGAGCCTGGACCAAAGAGCGGGGTTTGGGGAAGAGTGCCCCGCCGCGCAGGTGGGTGTCGCGACACCCGTGAGACGCATCCCTTTAGGACGCCCGCGCCCCCTGCATACTTTTCCTCATCCTCTCAAGGAACAGCCCAGGACAAACCTGCCCCGACCGTCCTGTCCCGCTTGCCCTGCCTGTCGAAGGGAGCGCAGCCGAAGGAAGCGAAGTCGAGGGTCCTGAGCTTGTCGAAGGGTCGAGGGGACGGGCCCTTGGCCGGGCTATCCCGCTTCATACCGTGAAATTTACGAAACGTCTTCGTACTATCACCCAAGGTGGAAATCTCACACCATCATCCTTAAGGCAACCGGGAAGCGGGCCTATTGTGGGGTAGGCCATTCTGTTTACGACCGCCTCACGAGTAGCACTAGCCAGTGCCTCCCACCATTCAGGTTGCATATGGACGTTTTCACAGAACTCGAAGAAAAAACGGAGTAGACCATCTGTTAGGGCCGCATCGGGTATGCAGTCGAGGCTCTTAATGAAAACTCGACATGTCGAATCACTTTCGGGCAGCCAAGTGAAGACGACTGCCCCACGCTCGCTCCCATAAAAGGAGGCGAAGTTTATAATGCTAGGGGTCGTTTTGAGATCCGCGAGGTCCTGCAAGGCGTTGCCCTCAAAGTCCTGTTCAGGGAACACACCACCACTACACATGACGGTGGGTGGCCCATCAATTTCTATGATATAGGCTCGAATCACTTCAAACTGCCGCTGAACAAGAATTTGGTCGTATTCCGACTTGTAATATTTAGTGTCCCTCACTCCTGCGGCAATCCCAGTGTTGTGCGAGAAAAGAAAGCGCTGAATAGCGATTTGCTCCCCCTCGGAGCGCCCTCTGTCTGCTTGTTGCCTAAGTCTGGCTACTGAGGCTGCTTGAGCTTGCTTCGCATACTCCTCTCGCGCAAGCGACCGAAATCCGAGGAGAAAGCACTGCTCAGGAGTACCTAGAAAGGGATTTTTTTCAAGGGGCGCAAAGATTGCATCATCATGCTTTGAACAGAATCCAGTAAACGTTGATGCACGGTTTATACCATGTAACTCTGGGACCAGTCGGCCATTGTTCCTTGTAAGGTTTTGAAAACTTGGGACAAATGAATAGACATGCCCATTCCGAGCTATTCGTTCAAGACTCCCGCTCTTCGGTACAGTATGTGCCTTCGCAATTTGCTTGCTGCAATCTGCCTTCAATGCGTCCGGAGCACCACAACTCTTCGCTGAGAATTCCCTTCGAAGTGCTGCTTCCGACTCCCAACTTAGCACAGGCTCTTCGTTTTCGCGGTTAAGATGACACCGTTTATACTTCTTGCCTGAGCCACACCAGCACTGCTCATTTCGGCCAAGTTTCCTTTTCTCATTCATGACGGTTGCCACGACGAGACCTTTTCCTTTCCATGGGTTCTCCGTCGGACGCCTTGAACAACCCCTGCGGCCGAAGCGCGCAAGCTCCAACTCGGGGTTACGCACTTACACGGAGCACCTGTCCCGGCTTCACCTTGCGGAGAGCCTGCCGAAGCCGGGGGATGAGCGGCCGAAGCGCTTCAATCTCGTTGCTGTGTGCGACCAGCATGACCACGCCCAGGTTCAGGCCGCGAACGTCCTGCTGGTAAGTGAGACTGCGATCCACTGTAACGAAGGCGTCAAATTGCGTTGCAGCCAACTTCAGAAGTTCGCCGTTCTTTTTTCCTGCCCAGCCCATTCGGCCAACCGTCCGAACCTCGTGACCGGCCAGGGCAGACTTGACCTGCGCGGGAACACACTCATCCAGCAAGATGCGCATCGGAGAGCAGGGCTTCTTTGGCTTGTTCCAACGCGGCCAGTGCCTGCTTTCGAGTGACCGTCGGGAAGTCTTTCAGGAAATCGGAAAGAGGGTGACCCGCTTCCAAATAATCAATCAACGTCTGAACCGGAACGCGAGTCCCCATGAACACCGGAGTTCCGCCCAGAATGTCGGGATCGCTGTGGATGACTGTTCTATTTCGCATAGGCTTCTCTTTCGTGCTGCACGCTCATTATAGCAGCATCGAAGCGCGCCAGCGGCAACGCCGGGTCAGGCAGCCGACTCGCGGGCTACCTCCCATCCCGGAAAGACCAAGACCGCCGGATGGCACTTCAAGGCTTGCGCCAGAATCTTGGCTCGCTCGACGCCCAGCCGGACACGATCATTTTCAATGGCGGAGATGGTTGCCTGCGGGATGCCCGTCAGCCGGGCCAACTCATTCTGGCTGTACCCCTGTAATTCTCGGATGATGCGAACAGACTCCCCTGCCGATACGTCAATGCGCTTTCTCGCTGGACGAAACGTTTTCATTCTATCCTCTCCGATAGTCGTGCGGCGTTACTTGAACCACTTGGAATAAAGACTGCCCGGGGATTAATCGATAAATCACCCGGTACTGGAGGCCCAAGCGAGATGACCGATACCCATGCCATTCTCCACGGAGGGCTTCATCATGGAATCCTTTGATCAGCCGCAAGCCGGGTGGACCCGAGATCATTGCGATGTCTTTCCACTTCTCATAACGTTTCCAGATTTCACGAGGCGCAGCATCGAGTTGTTTTTCAACCCGACGGTGCTCTTCGATCTGCCACATGCGACAGGGTATACATATTAAATATGGTATGTCAAGCAGTCCGGGATGACCGCAGGACGACGGGAAGGAGAATTTCGCCGCGTGGCGGCGGCAATGCCGTATCAGGCCGTCTTGCGGATTGTTTGTCTCTTGTGTGGCCGGGAGGCGCGGGAGCGCAGATGCCGCGAGGCGATTCCCATCACGGCCTGGGCGAGGCGGTCGGGGTCGTGCCGCACCCACTTGGAGGAGGTCGTGCCAGGACGGGACTCAGGAACCAGGTCCGTCGTGACCACGCGCAAGCCCATGTCCATCAATTGAGGCAGGTCAATCTCGACGGGTTGGGACCGCTCCGCCAAGTACCGTCTCTGAAGACGCAGCGGGATTGGCGCGCCGTTGAGCAGCGCCACGTCGAAAAAGCGGACCCCGCAATGGTCTTCAATAACACGGAGATGATCGGAGGCGGTGAAGCCGGTGGTCTCGCCGGGCTGGGTCATCAGGTTGGCGATGTAGATTTTCACGGCCCGGGAGCGCGCGATCGCCGGGGCCACTGCTTCCACCAGAAGGTTCGGGATGATGCTCGTGAACAACGAGCCTGGCCCGATCGTGATGACATCGGCCTGCTCGATGGCCTTCAGAGTTTGGGGCAAGGGGCTGCAGGAGGCAGGCGCGAGCCGGAGGCGCGCAATGCGGCCGCGGGTGCGGGAAATCCGGGTCTCTCCCTGGACGTTTCGCCCGTCCTCCATCTCGGCTTCCAGCCGGACATCCGCCATCGTCGAGGGGAAGATGCGGCCGCGAATCGCCAGGACTTCGCCGGAGAGCTTGACGGCCTCCTGAAAATCCCCCGTAACCGCCGTGAGCGCCGTCAGAAAGAGGTTCCCGAAGCTGTGCCCTTTCAAGCCGCGTCCGCCGGCAAAACGGAATTGAAACAGGCGGGAGAGAAGCGCTTCGTCTTCGGAAAGCGCCACCATGCAGTTGCGAATGTCGCCCGGAGGAAGCACCTGAAAGTCGCGCCGGAGCCGCCCCGAGCTGCCGCCGTCATCCGACATCGTCACCACCGCGGTCAGGTCGCTCACGCGGCGCGCGTCGTCTCGAGAGGAGACGGAGGCGGTCCCGTCAGGCCGCTCGGCAGCTACAAATTTCTTCAAACCTTGCAGGAGGGTGGAAAGTCCCGTGCCGCCGCCGATGGCGAGGATCCGAATCCCTGCCGCCCGCTTCCCAGCCCGGCCGGACTCCATTAGAACGGCCTCTCCGGGTAGAGCAATTCCGTGAACCGCGGGTCCTCGCTTAAGCTTGAAAAATCCGGATCGTTTTGCGCCAGATAGCGGTTTTGCCCGTTCAGTTGAATCGCTTCTTTCAAGTGAGCCATCGCTTCCTCGGCATTTTCCCGCAACGCCGAGGTGCTGGCCAACGCATAGTGGATATAGTCGCAGGTGGGAGCCAGCTTCAGAGCCTTTTTCAAGTGCTCTTCGGCTTCCTCCAGATTTCCCCGGTTGGCGATTTGCACCGCGTAATTGTAATGGTCCTCCGCGGTCTTGAATTGTACGGTGGGACGCGCCAGTCGCTGATTACAGATGTTCAGGTAAACCAGCGCTCGTTGAGCCAGGTCCGGCGCCGCGGCGCCCATCAGGCGCTCGAAGATGCTCCGGGCCTTGGCGAACTGATTGCCGCTAAACAACTTCAGAGCACCCTCAAACTGCGCCAGCATATTGCGATGGGCAATTTCTTCCGGAGTGGGCTTGCGGCTCACGGGAGGCTGGGGTCGGGCTTGCGCCGGTTTAGCCTTAGCGGTTTTGGAAGGAGAGGTCCGGGAGGATTTGGCTTTCCCCCGCCCTTCGGCTTTCCGACTTACTATCAATGGATTAGCGGCCTTCGGAGGTGTCCGAGGCGCTCCGGAGCGTTTCGAGGTCTCGCGCGTGCGTTTCTGTTTGGAGCCGCCTTTTTTCATTCACTCGCAGCCGCCATGGGGAACGAAAATGTCGGCCACCTCTGGAACATCCCGAAAAATCCTTCAAGCTATATCAGATCGGCAAGCCCGCCGTCAAGCCACCCTCTCCTGCGCAGGGCGGAAACCCTACCTTGATGCGATTCCGACGACGAACCGTTAATACTTCTGTAACCTCCGGCTTGCCTTGAAAGACACGCCTGTTGTATAAATACAACAGTTGCGGAGTTGAAATGTTTTTGCAATAAATTGAATTCAAAGATGTTAGTAGGATACCAAGAAAGGACTTCCGATTGCTCTCATCGTAGAGGAACTTTCGTGGAGAGGAAACCGAGTGGACTACCAACAGACAATCTCAACGCCGGTTGAAGTCTCCGGGATCGGGCTTCACAGCGCTGCCCCGGTTCGCATCCAACTCCTCCCGGCGCCGGCCAACGGTGGAATCGTGTTCCGCCGCACCGACCTCGACAACTTTGAAATCCCCGCCTCCTGGAAGCACATCGCGCGGGTCAGCTACGCGACGAGCCTGATGCGTCAGGGGGTTTTGATCTCGACCACCGAGCATCTTCTCGCGGCGCTGTACGCCATGGGAGTGGACAACGCCATCGTCGAAATCAACTCGCTCGAACTGCCCATCCTGGACGGCAGTTGCACTCCCTTCGTCGAGCTGCTGCAGCGAGCCGGGCTGCGCCGCCAGCGCGCGCACCGCAGCTATCTGCGTCTGCTCCGTCCGGTCGAAGTCGTGGACGGCGGCAAGCGCATCGCGGTTTTTCCGGACGAGCGTTTTCGGATCACCAGCAGCATTGATTTCCCGCATCCCTGCGTTGGCCGCCAAGCGATGGGGATTGAATTGACGCCCGCCATCTTCGAGCGCGAGATCGCTCCGGCCCGCACGTTTGGTTTTCTCGACGAGCTTCCGCAGATGAAGAACATGGGGCTGATCCGCGGCGGCTCGCTCGCCAACGCTCTGGTATTCACGCGCGATGCGGTGATGAACGCCGCCGGCCTGCGCTTCCCCGACGAATGCTGTCGGCACAAGATTCTGGATCTGATCGGCGACCTGGCGCTGCTCGGGCATCCGCTGCGCGCGCACGTGGTCGCCGAACGCGCCGGCCACGCCATGCACACCGCCCTGGTCTTGAAGCTGGTCCGCGACCATTCGCTGTGGGAACTGGTTTCCTCCGAAGAAGCTTCCGTGGATACCCCCGCGCCGGTCTCCGCTCTCGCCCTGGGCCACGCCGCCTCGGACTGACGCGCTGTCATCCTGAGCGGAGCGAAGGACCTGCACTTCGCTACTGCCCATTCCCCACTCCCTATTCCACGTATTCGGTTTTTTCGGAAGTTTCGGTTCCCTCGGCTCTCTCGGACTCCTCGCTATTTGTGTATAAGACCTAGGAATACTAGACCTTAAAATGCACTTTCGCTCCGCTTTCGACGCTTCGCTCGGTTCCCACCGCGCCATTTTGGTGGACGACAAATTTCCTTACTGCCGTCGGCCGTCGCGCAGCCCTGCGCGCAGCCGCAGCCGCGCTACCAGCGGCGGTGAGTTGGACTCA
The DNA here is from genome assembly GCA_001767035.1 of Acidobacteria bacterium RIFCSPLOWO2_02_FULL_61_28. Taxonomy (GTDB): domain Bacteria; phylum Acidobacteriota; class Terriglobia; order 2-12-FULL-54-10; family 2-12-FULL-54-10; genus 2-02-FULL-61-28. Next base: position 41,495 of record MEKR01000164.1, on the reverse strand, counting down.
CAGATCATCCGAATCGGCTTCTTCGAGCAAATCAAGCTCTTTTGCTGGCGGGCGCATGAATCGATAATATTCCATCAGCACTGCTAAATCTTGGGTCGAAAGTCCATACAATTCCGAAATTCTCGCGTTGAGCTCGGCTTCCAAGCGACTGCGCTCGCCTCCGGTCAGCTCATGCAGAAGATTGTCCCCAATCCGCAGAATAACGGAACCATTAGGAGAATTATTGCGTTTATTGATTCCAATTCGTTTTGCGTTTGGCGAAAGTAGCGCTGAAGGAACGGGGGTCATGCCCACCGTCCAGCTAAAGTGACGAAAGTACCCTCCTCGCGCTCTAGGCGCAAATGCCATAACGAAGGCGCGGAACGGAACGCTATTGAAAATTGCCGCCAGGAGAACCGCCTCATCGTGCGTCTCTGTCGGAATCAGGTAGGCTGTGTGCAAAGGAATCAATCTTCTTTTTCCAATGTGGGGGAAGCTATAGCTTTTGTCCAAAGGTGTTGCCTGCATCTCGTTTGCGAGTTCCTTCCAACAAACTTTCGTACTCAGTTTTTCAGGGCCAGCGCGGAAAACGGACCAAATGGGTAAGTGGGTCTTGTAGTCCTCGCGGTCTTTAAGCGTCCTGATTATCTTTTCATCTGAAAAATATTCGGCGGCACGCGTAGGAAGTTGTTGCAATGGTTGTGCGGTTTGGTCGTCGTGAGTCCAAATGATCCCCTGTGCAAGCGTGAAGCCCCAGGGTCGTAGATCGCGACCCCTTATCAGTGGCCTTAGCATTTCCTTCTCGATTCTGACAACAGCGCCCCCGGCCGTAGTGACCATGACCTCTTTTGACGATTCTGTAGGATCAACACGTGTAATTATGTAAATATCATTAGCGGCTGTCATAATGCCCCGTCGAGGTCTGAGCGCGTCATCTTCACCGAGCATCTCACCATCTGCCTGCATCTTTCGGAAAACCGCAACCACCTCTGGCGGAGCCATGAACCACGGAGACTCCGGGTCATCTCCCAAGAGGCTTAACTCTTTTTGTGGCACTTCGAACAAACGCTTTTCCTTTTGCGAATTAGTGACTTCCACGAGACACTTCGAATCGGAACCAGGCTTCTGATTACGCACGCTCAATATCAAAGGGTAGTTGACAGCCCCTTCAAAGAGGGGTAATGGATCGAGCGAATAATCGCTGAGGCGAACGAGGGTTTTTGCTTGGATTAGTTCACGGCGCAGGGCATTGGCGTAAAGAGCCTGCTGGACCTTGGATGTTATGACAAACGAGAAGTATCCGCCGGGAGCTAAAAGTTCGAAGGCGCGCTCTACGAATGGGACGCAGAGGTCCGTCTGCCTTGCGAAACCTCTGCCAATACCCGCAAGTTGGCATCCCCGTTCCCACCCTGCGTCCGCACAGAAACTAAAATCCTCATTGATTCGTTTCCGGAGTTCTTCGTCAATATTGTGGATGCGAACCCAAGGCGGATTGCCTACAATGTACTGAAACTTCCCTTTCTGGCGTTCGAGAAGAAGAATATTGCGGAGCATCGGAAGCCATCGCGTGTCGCGCCCGCTGTTGCGACGGTCAACTAGCTGGGCGATGAAGTCTTTCAGCGCATCCTCGAAAGGCAAAATCTCCTCGCGGGGATATTCTTGTTCAAAACGCTGCCAGACTCGATTAAAATCTGCTTTGCCAGCAATGTTGCCAATATGTTGACGACAAAATTCAAAAAGCCCTTCCCAATCGAACCTATCGGGATCCGGTAGGTTAAACGTCTTCATACCTGGAACGCTGATTTTCACAGGCTCTCCGAGGATATCAAGCTTCCGAGACCTCTTTTTTGCGGCAAGGCGAACCAGCGAATCCGCCCAGTAAACCGGCACGTGGAACGTGTAATCTCGTTTGAGGAGAGGTGCGACTGCGATAATGAAATTGACTCGCGCCATTGCTACCGCGAGTGGATGTATATCAACTCCGAAAACGTTTTTTTCGATATCCCCCAGCAAGCGAGCACTCTTGCGGTTTTTCCCTTTCGCTTTAACTCGCTTCAGAATTTCAATGAGAAAATTGCCGGAACCACAACAAAAGTCAATAATGGGTTTGTCCACTGAACCGTCATAGTCGACAGCATCAAGAGCTTTTCTGACCAAATCACTGTTTGTGTAGAACTCGCCCAGGGCGCGCCGTGATGCGGTGTCAAAAAAATGCTGATAAAAAACCCGAAGGAAATCCTGGCCCATCTGCAGAAGATGGATGTTGTCAATTGATTCCGCTACGGATCGCAGGGTATTGCGAACGTTCGCCTCAGCGTATTTGTCTGCCTTGGCAGCGTCAATGAACCAATCGAAGGGGTCCTCCTCGAAAACGCTGGCAAGATGGGGAATGAAGGAGGAGAGTTTAGTGTAACGAAGGTGCTCTTGGCCCGGCGGTTCGCATATGAGTTCAAAAACGTACCGTTGCGGAATAAGTTTTTGCTCAACTGCGACCCGCGCGACGAGAAGTTTGAGCAAAATACTGAGGTAGGTTTCCAGAGCAAAGACAAATTTTTCCGCCTCTTTTTTACCTTTGATTGTGATTCCCAATTCCCGTCCCGTTTTTCGAAGACCTTGAATTGTTTCCTTGTTGATATTTGCCGCACATCCATAAACCGCTTTCCATATAGTGAATACTTCTTCGATAAATGGAATTTCGGATTCGAAGCGGACGAAAAGGTCATAAAGCATCTTGATGCTGTTTCGGCTCAGGGCGGAAGGGGAGCCGAATCTATTGACCATGTCCTCTGGGGTCTTGGCAGCCGGTGCGAGCAACGTGAGCCAGGAGCACAACAGTGTGGCACCCTCTGGAGATTGTCCCTCAAAAATGATTTCCTTTTGTTCGTTGAGAAGGGCAATTGATTCTCCGTCATAAGCTACGCCACGGACCAGGATGGATTGCTGAGCGTACTCATCGATGTAGCCGCAAACTTGCTTGATCGCGGCTGGCAGTCCTTGTCCACGTGGCTTAGGTAACTTGACCTCAAAGGTCAGGGCTCCGAGTCGCGAATCGGGCTTGCCGCGGATAATCCGCTCGTCCAGGCGGAATAGGGGACCTGGGTCGATGGGGAAAAGGTTGGCTTCTTTTAAGTAGTCGTCAAGAGCCTGAATGAAATATTGCCGAAGGGTTGCTTCCGGTCTGAGCGTACGGGCTAAGACGGCCAGTTCTGCCAGGGATTTGCTTAGGTCCGCCATTCGTTAGCCCTTGATTCCATAGCTCTCCTTAGACTTTGGTCTCATCCTGATCCCGCGCGCAGAATGTAACTCGACAACATAAATATCACAAGACAGAGAGCAAGGCAATGAACGGACCATCAGCCCAACCGCGATCCCCCGCTGGCCCCTGGAATGACGATTCGCTGTGGAACGCCAGAGTTGAGGGATGTCGCTCCGCCCGGAACGACACAGTCGGTGTCGTTCCGCTCCTCTCCGGCCATCGGCAGAGTGGTACGAAATTGATTCTGCGGCGATTCCGGCACGACTGAAGTCGTGCCCTGACGACCCCACGTACTCTACACCAACCCTGAAACTGGTGCAGAGAAATGCTCTACGGGGTAGTGGCTGGTCCCGGCTTGCGGCCAGTGTACTCCAGAATAAAAAGCCCCGTTCCGGCGCGGTCCGAGGCGTAGGCCAGGCCGCGGTGGTCCATGTCCACGTCGTTGATCTGAATCACGACCGGCTGCCCTTCGGCGATCGGATAGGAGTTCTGGTTGGGCTTCGGGATGTAATAGCCGAGTTCCGTCAGGCGGTACGGATCGCTGAGATCGAGGACGCGGACCCCGGCGTTGAAATAGGCGAGCCAGGCGATCTTGTCCTGGAAGCGATTGATCTGGCCGTTCACCGTTTCCGCGGGCTGGTGCGGGCCGAAGCGCCCGCCCTTCTCGCAGAAGTTGCCGACGGGCACCTGATACACCGACACGGGAAACGGCTTCGTCTCGGTCGTGATGTCGAGCATGTACGACCCCGTGCGCACGCCGTTGGGGCACGGTTTCATGTCGGCGGCGCCGCCGGCCTCATCTACGATGAAGGCGTAGGCGCGCGGCAAGGCGTCCTTGCCGAAGTTCGGGACCGTATTGTAGAGGATCGGCGAGACCGTGTGCGGCCCGCGGTGCGGCGGGTTCATGTCAATCATCCAGACCAGCTTCGGCTGCGCCGGATTGGAGATGTCGAACGACGCCGCCTGGCCTCCCGCGTTGCGGTAGCCGACGTAGAGCCGCCGGTTCTCCTCGTCCACGACCGGATGATGCGAGTACTGCCCGTCGTAGCCCGCCTCGCCGTCCTTGAGGCCGGGGATCCAGGCGCGGCCGACCAGCTTGGGCTGCTTCGGATTCTTCAGGTCGAAAATCTGTACGATCACGTTGCGGAAACCGGGTTCGCCCGACGCCGCGTAGAAGTACCCGGTTTCCTGCGACCACCAGCCTTTGTGCGCCCGCATGATGAACTTGCCGCCGCAGCCGGCGCCGCAGGAGTTCGCCGGCGTTCCGGTGATCTCCCCGACCAGCGCGATCTTCGACGGGTCGGTGTTCCTCTCCGTGATGTCGAAGATCTGGTACTTCAAGTCCTGTCCGGTTTCGCCCTGCGTCAGGGCTTCCGAGTTGCGGATCAGGTAGTCGCGTCCGGAGGAGTCGTGCTGGTAGTCGTAGACCACCGACACACCGCGCGAATTCTTGTTCGTTTCGTTGGGAATGTGCCAAACCAGCCGGGGCTTGGACGGGTCGGAAATCTCCAGGATGGAGGTGCCGTTGAACTCCATCTTCCCGGTGATGGGGTTGAGCAGCGGCTTGCCGTCCCGGAAGCTCTCATGGTGCCCCACGTAGACCCAGTTGCCGTTGGCCGGGTCGGACTTCGTGGTCACGACCAGGGCCGTGCGCCCCTGGAGATCGTGGTGGCCCACCAGGCGCACGTTCTGCGAGCCGTCCGACATCGGGTCGGCGGCCGACCCGCCGCCGGAGCCCGATGGGGCGATGACCGACGAACAAGACGCCAGCACCAATACACTGACGACCAATACGTTGACTGCCAGAAAGGGAAACACCAAGCGCGTGTTGCGGGACATATGCGGCCCTCCGTTCCGGTCTTCTGTGACGCATCCGCCCGGGGGGTGCCCGGCGCGGGCTTGAGTGACGATAGCTGGTACGGCAGGCACAGCATAGCCCCTTTCCGGGGGGAATTGCCAGAGGGTTTGCGAAGCGGGGGTGGGCAGCCGGGATGGCCGGTTCCAGACGGTCACGAGGGATCAGAAGGTATAATATAGGAATGTAATAAAACCGAATAAGGCAGGACTACCATGAAAACCAAGTTGCGGGCGTACAGGTTCCATACATCGAGAGCTATGGGGAGAGCCGTGCTGTTGGTGCTGGCGGGCTTGCTGTGCCTGGCCGGGCAGGCGCGCGGGGAAGAAATCCGGGTGATGACTTCGGGCGGTTTCGCCGCGCCGTTCAGCGAAGTCGTACCGGAATATGAGCGCGCCAGCAAGAACCGGGTGGTGACCATCAACGGGGCCTCGATGGGAGATGCGCCGGACTCGATTCCGATGCGGCTCGGGCGCGGGGAGCCCGCCGACGTGGTCATCCTGACGAGCGGCGCGCTCGACGAACTGATCCGGCAAGGCAAGGTGAGGTCCGGAAGCCGCGTGGACCTGGTGCGGTCAGGGATCGGCATGGCGGTGCGGGCCGGAGCGCCCCAACCCGACATCAGCAGCGTGGAGGCGCTGGTGCGCGCGCTGCTCGCAGCCAAATCCATCGCCTACTCGTCCAGCGCCAGCGGCGTCTACCTCTCGACCAAGCTGTTTCCGCGGTTGGGGATTGCCGAGCAGGTCAAGAGCAAGAGTCAGCGAATCGTCAGCGAGCGAGTCGGCGCGGTGGTGGCGCGCGGAGATGCGGAAATCGGCTTCCAGCAGATCAGCGAGTTGCTCCCCATCCCGGGCCTCGATTACGTCGGCCCGCTGCCGCCCGAGGCGCAAGAGATTACGGTGTTCTCGGCGGGAGTGGCGGCAAACTCGAAGAACCCGGAGGCAGCCCGGGCGCTCATCGAGTTCCTGGCCTCGCCCGCCGTGGCTCCCGCCATCCGGAAAGCCGGCTTGGACCCCGTGGCCTCGCGGTGAGGGAATTCCTTCCGGGAGTCAGCCGGGTGGGAAGGCAGGCTTCGAGTCACTGGTGGCGGAAATTTCCAGAATCTGGCGGACTGGGGCTTTTGGTTGTCCCGACAGGACAAGAGAAGATAACCGGGGTCTAGGGCCGCACGGTCTTGACTTTTCCGCGCAGCGGCAGCTTGAAATTCTTATCGGGAATTTTGGTGTTGAGCTTCAGGCCGCTGTAGCGGGCGATGAGATAATCTCCGCTCGGCTCCCAGAATTTCTGCTGCACCGGCTGCCAGTTCTCCGGCGAGAGCCAGAGTTCGATCTGCTTCAGTCGCGCCGAGCCTTGGGCCGACTTGGGAGTCAGTTCCAGGTGGACCGCGCGTCCCGGCGTGCCGGGATCGAGCGATTCCTCGCCGCGCCAAACGATGCGGTAAGCCTTCTCGAGTTCGCTGCCCGCCGTTCCGAAGCCAAGTAACAAAAACTGTTCGACCAGGCCTTGCCGCTGCGCAAGGTCATACTCCTGCACTTCGGCGATCTTGGGCCGGTAGAAGGAAACTTTGCTGCCCTCGAAGAGCACGTACTTTTCCGCCGGCTCCCGGAAAGCGAGCAGGACGCGGGTTTTGCCCTTCGCCTTCTCAAAAGAAATCGTTCCGCGCTCGGTCGAGCGGTCATTGACGATGACGGTTACCTTGGTGTATTCGAGGTTTCCCGTAACGCTTGAGAAGCGGGCCGCGGCCTGGTCCATGGCGGCGAGGGTGGTCTCGAGCGTGGCGGGAGCTGGAGGCTTGCTTCCGGGCTGACCGGGGGATTGGAGCACGGCGGCGAAACCCGATATGCCAGGCGTACACGTGAGCCAAAGGAGGAAAATCAGCGTAGAGGCTATTTCCAAAGCCCACACTGGCCCGTCAGGGCACGACTTTAGTCGTGCCGAAAGCGGGACAACATTCAGGAACTTCCTTGCGGCTTCAGCCGCTGAGGGACAACCCTCAGGGGCTAAAGCCCACTCCAAAGGGCGGCCTGGTTCGGCATGGCTGAACCCATGCCCTGACGATCCCCCAAGGCAGGTCTTGAACCAGCTTCTAAGGCCCCGCCGGAGTTCGCTAGAACGCGGCTTGCTCCCGCACCCAGACCGCATAGCTGATCACCTGTCCGCGCGAGTCCACCAAAGCCGGTTCGGCGCGGATCACTTCCACAGCCTTTCCCGTGTAGGTTGCCAGAACTCGTTGCGCGCTCCGAGCGACGGAGCCGTCCGCCTTGGGGTCGAGCAGCGACGCGCGAAGCTGATAGACCTTCTGGGCCGGGTCATTGAGCAGCAGTACAATGTCCGCCGCCGGCGGCGGCGACACCGGCTTGTCGTGGAACCAGGAACGCGGCGTCAGGAAGATGAAGGCCAGGATCAGAATCACCATGATGTCGTATTGCCAGGTCCCTCGGTCGTAGGTCCAGAACAACCCTCGATAGATGGCCGCGACGAGCTTCCGAAGCATGGTATGAGTGTACGCCAAGACGCGCGCGTTGGGTAGGGGAGGAGAGGACAGAAGTCGGGAGTCAGAAGTCAGAAGACAGAATGTAGAATCCCCTCCCCACACGGCTTAACCCGGATTTCTCACCACCGACACAGCGCCGGAGGCGCGCAAGATTCTAGCCCCGGGCGTAAGCCCGGGGAACGGAGCGCCTTATCCCACAAGCCCCGGTAGGGGCGAAAGAAGGCAACCCAACGGCCTGTCGAAACACAATGTCTATCGCCCCTCCGGGGCTTGCATCGATCCCCGCCTGCGAACCCACGGCTTGCGCCGTGGGCTAGAGTCTGACGCCCCTTCGGGGCTGGTGAGAAATACGGCTCCCAACGCCGTCCAGCCGGCTTTCGGACGGGTGCGCGGAAAATCTTTCGCCGTTCCCTTTCAGTTGCGCTATTGTGGACGGACCTCCGGGAGGTGGTCTCATGCGGAGATTGGAATGGGTGGTGATCATCGGCTTCGGGCCAGCCGCGCTGCTACTCGTTGCTGCCCTTGCCTACGTTCATTTCGATACCGAAACCGAGAGCATAACGGAGGAGGTTCGGCGAACGGCCGGAGGCAGTTTCGTCCGATTGCCGGACGGGATGGTCCACTATGAACTGGCCGGGCCGCCGGAGGCGCGCGCGGTCGTTTTGGTGCACGGCTTCTCGGTCCCCTATTACATTTGGGACCCCACGTTTGCGGCCCTGGTCCACTCCGGGTTTCGCGTCCTGCGGTACGACCTCTACGGGCGCGGATACTCGGACCGCCCCAACGTGGCCTACGACGCCGATCTCTACGACCGGCAGTTGCTGGGCCTGCTCTCCGCTCTTTCGATTCCAGGCCCCGTGGACCTAGTGGGGCTTTCGATGGGCGGGCCGATTGTCGTCACTTTCGCCGACCGGCACCCGGAGCGGGTCCGGGCGCTGGTGCTGCTGGATTCTTCCTATCACGAAGCGCGCAGGCCGCCCGTCTGGCTCGGCGCGCCCCTCTTCGGCAAATACTACGGCGAATACTACATGACCGTCTTGGTGTCGCCGTCGCTGGCCGAGGGACAGCTCGCGGATTTCTTTCAGCCGGAGCGGTTCCCGGACTGGCCGGAGAAATACCGCGTCCAGATGCAGTACAAAGGATTCCGGCGGGCGCTGCTCTCGACGATGCGCGACTATATGGGGCGGGACGTGCGGGGCGAGTTCGAACGCGTCGGCCAGAGCGGCCGGCCCGTGCTGCTGCTGTGGGGCGAAGCCGACCAGACGGTCCCGCTGCCGGTGAGCGATGAAATCCGCCGCGCCATCCCGCAGGCCGAATTTCACTTGATCCAAGAGGCCGGCCACCTGCCCCACTACGAGCGCCCGGAAGTCGTCAACCCGATTCTAGTTGGCTTCCTCAAGAAGCAGTGACGAGTGACCAGTGATGAGTGACGAGCGAAGAGCAGCGTCGAGTGGTTAGCGACGGCTATTGCCATACTGCTAGCCCGTATTTCTCACCAACAACAAATGTCGGGGATTCATTTCTGCTGCCCTGAAAGGGCAAACGGTGAGTAGCCGGGGGCAACGCCCCCGGAACAAAGTGTAATGCCGGCCCGACCCTGAAAGGGTCGGACGGATCGGACACGCGAAATTTGTACGACCCCTCCGGGGTCGGCATTTCCCGGGGGAGTGTCTGGTTCCCGGGGGCGTTGCCCCCGGCTACCCATGTGAATCCCCTTCGGGGATTTTCGCGTGCAACTTGCTTCCGGACTCGCCTGGCGAGAAATGCGGGCCAGGTCTTTGTAACTGCGAACCTTCTTCTCGTCACTCATCACTTGTCACTCGTCGCGGCCCGGCTCAGCTTTCCAGGATATGGCCGTCGCGCATGTTGACGATGCGGTCGGTGAAGGTGGAGACTTCGGGGTTGTGGGTAATCAAGAGGATGGTCTGGCCGAATTTGTGGTTAAGCTCGCAGAGCATGTTCAAGACCAGCTCGGAGTTCTCGGTGTCGAGGTTGCCGGTGGGTTCGTCGGCCAGGATGATCTTGGGGCGGTTGACGACGGCGCGGGCGATGGCGACGCGCTGCTGCTCGCCGCCGGACAGCTCGTAGGGGCGGTGTCCCATGCGCGCTTCCAGGCCCAGCATCTTGATCACGGCCTGCATCTCGGCGCGCGAGTTGCCGTTGCGGTTCCCGGCGATGTGGCAGGCGAGCGCGATGTTGCCCCAGGCGGTGAGCGTCGGGAGCAGGTTGAATCGTTGAAAGACGAAGCCGATCTTCTTCTTGCGCAGTTGGGTCCGCAGGCCGTCGCTCATTTGGCCGAGGTCCATGCCGTCCACGATCACGCGGCCGGAGGTGGGCGCGGTCAGCCCGCCGATCACGTGCAGCAGCGTGGATTTCCCGCACCCGGACGGTCCCACCAGGCTCACGAATTCCCCGTCCTCGACGCGCAGATTCACCCCGCGCAGCGCCGGCACCTCGACCTTGCCGATGCGGAAAATCTTGTGCAGGCGTTCGATTCGAATAATTTCGGTCATGGGCTTGGAAGACAGTGACAAGTGATGAGTGATGAGTGACGAGTGACCAGAGAGCTTCTATTTGCTTTTCTCGTCACGGGTCACTTCCCACTCGTCACTGCTTTCTCACTCATAGGCGATCGCTTCAATGGCGTCGAGCTTGCTCGCCCGGAAGGCCGGATAGACGGAGCCGATGAAGCTCGCGGCCAGGGCGATCAACCCGGCCCGCAGCATCCACCCGGGCGTAATCAAAATCGGGAGCGTCGGGAATACGACTCCGGTCAGGCGGCGCAGCAGGAAGCTCAGCCCAATCCCGGCTCCGATCCCGACCGCGGTCAGCAACGCCGTTTCGCGGAGCACCACACTGACAATATAGCGGTTGGAGGCGCCCATGGATTTCAAGATTCCGATCTCGCGCGTCCGCTCCACAATCGTGGAATACATGGTGATGAAGATCACCAGCAGGCCAATCGAAACCGCCAGCGCGATCATCACCGTAATGAAGTTGTTCAAGCCGGGGACGTTGCTGGCGGTCATCAGCGAGAGGTATTCCGCCATGTCGCGCAGTTGGTAGTTGGGCAGCAGGCGGCGCAATTCTTCGAGCACTTGGGCCGTTTGCTGCGGATTGACCACCTTCACAAAGAAGACCGAAGCCTTCCCCGGCGCTCCCAGCAGGTCCTGGAGCGCGTCAATCTTCATGAAGATCCGCGCGCCTTTGCCGTGCTCGACGATGCCGGCCAGCCGGAAGGTATGGTTGAGCAGCTCGACGGTTTGACCGGCGCGGAGCTTGTGGGCGCGCGCGTGGATGTCATCCACCAGCACCTCGTCCGGGGCTTGCAGGCCGCGGCCTTGCAGGAAGCGAAAGCCGCCGCTGACCGCGTCGAACCGCTTCGGATCAATCCCGTAAATCATGGTGACGCCGCCGTTGGAACTCACTTGCGTCGCGACCGGCGCCACGGCCTGGACGCCGGAGACTTCCGCGATGCGGTCGGCGAGCTGGGTCGGCAAGGGCGTCCCGCTCATCCCCATCACGAACGACGTGGTCTGCGGCAGGACCATGATTTGGGCGCCCACGCCGGCGGTGCGCCGCGCCGTCTCCTGCAATATGCCGTGCGTGAGACCGACCACCAAAATGATCAGGACCATCTCGACCGCGACGGCCGTCACCGAGAGCATCGTCCGCATGGGGCGGGCTACCAGATTCGCCACAATGAGCCGGTTCACCACGGTCGGTTGCCTTTCCTTACAACGATTTCATCCGAGCCGCGACCGTAAGGGAGCGGGCAGGGTTTCCTTTCCTCACAAAGAACGCTCTTCCAGGTTGCGAAGCTCGGTCCCGGGCGGCTGCTCCAGCCGGAACTTATCATCTTCGAGCGGCAGATTGAACTCAAGCTTCGAGACCGTCAGCGCCAGCCCGTACTGGTCCTGGGGACGGTCAATGGTGATCTTCTGGGCGTACGGAATCCCGGAAAACTCCGCGTAGTCCACGTACCGGGCGTCGCTGACTTCTTCGCCGTCGTCATCAAATATCTGGAGGCGCTCGAGGGTCAGCTTGCGGCGCTCAAACCAGAGGTTGCGCGCCAGGACAAATCCTCGCTCGCCGGCCGGACGCAGGACGTGCACGATGTAATAGCTCGTCGGACCCTCCGCGCTTACTTCCAGGACAGCCTGCTCCCGGCCCGGCTCCGGGCCTTGCCACAGCAGAGCATCCAGAATGTGCTGCGGGCGCAGGTTTTCGAGCGCCGAGTCCGAACGCCGTCCCTCCCGGCTATTCCCAATAATAAACCGATTCCTCGACGGAATATAGAGGCCGAAGCGTTCGCCGTCGGACGCCATGTCGAAGGCCGTGGTTCGCGCCACCGGATACTGCCCGATCATCCGCAGCAACGCCGGACGCCGGATCAGGATAAACGCACGCACGTCGCGGTAGTGCACGATCTCGCCCCTCTGAAGAGATGTGACGGACGGTTCGATCTCAACGGTTGCCTGGAAGGTGCGGATGGCGTCCTGCTGCGCGCGAATCTTGTCCAGCAACTCGGCCAGCGTCGCCTTCTGCCAAGCGGAAGCCAGGGCTGCCGCCGGGAGCCGCTCCCGCTGCCGCACCGCGCAGCCGGATAGAAGAGACAGGAATAAGGCCGCGGCAAACCACCTTCCAACCCAACCGCGACGCACATTCGACTCCACAAGCCACTGTAACAGAGCGCCGCGCTCCCCCGCAACTTGGCTAATCGGTTGATCGGAAGAAGGTTACGAATAGGTTATGGGGCGGGGCTCTTGCGGTACAAGCTGACGGCGAGGTTGTGTTCGGCGAGGTTGCGGGAGAAGGTGTGGCCGCCGTCCGAGTTGGCGACGAAGTAGAGGTAGTCGCTCGCGGCGGGGCGCAGCGTGGCGAGTCAAGAACGCGTAGCTTGGAGTTGGAACCGTTTGACCTTGATGTGGCTGGAATGCAGACGCGCTTGCGCGGCATCGTAACCCGCCTGCATCTTGAGCAGCAGGTCCATGCTGACGCCGAAGGCTTTCTCCAGGCGCAGGGCCATCTCCGCGGACACGGAGGACTTCCCGTTGGTTACGTCGGACAACGTGGCGCGCCGCACGCCGAGAATCTTTGCCGCGCGCGTCACCGACAGGCCCAAGGCATGGATCACATCCTCGCGGATGATCTCGCCCGGATGCGGCGGGTTCTTCATTGGCATGATAAATCGTACGGTATAACCGTACGCATGTCAAGGCCGAAAAACTCTACCGCGTGGCCGTTTCCGAGGCGGCCTGCTCGCGGAGGTTCTGCCGGTACAGGCTGACGGCGACGTTGTGTTCGGCGAGCGTGCGGGAGAAGGTGTGGCCGCCGTCCGCGTTGGCCACGAAGTAGAGGTAGTCGCTGGCGGCGGGGCGCAGCGCGGCGGCCAGCGCGGAGCGGCCGGGATTGGCGATGGGGCCGGGCGGCAGGCCGCGATGCACGTAGGTGTTGTACGGCGACGGCGAGTTCAAGTGCGACTGGCGAACCTGGCCGCCGTCGTAGCGGTTCTCCAGGATCGCCGCATAGATGACGGTCGGATCGGCCTGGAGCAAAAGCCTTCGCTGGAGCCGGTTGTAGAAGACCGCCGCGACCACGGGGCGTTCCTCCCGCAGTCCGGTTTCTTTTTCGACCACCGACGCCATGGTGACGATGTCATGGATCGTGCGCGCGGACCCTTGCGGCTTCAGGACGGCGTACATCTCGCGGAAGCGCTCGACCATGGCGCGGGCAATCGCGGCCGGGCGGGAGTGCCGGGGGAAGTGGTAGGTGTCGGGGAAGAGATACCCTTCCAGGGTCTTGGCGAACGGGTCGAGGTCGGCGACCAGGCTCGCTTCCTCGCTGGCCCAGAGGAAGTCCGCGCGCGTCGAGAAGCCTTGCGCGGCCACGGCGTCGGCGATCTCAAAGCGGTTGTAGCCTTCGGGGACCACCAGAACTTGGAAGGAAACGTCGCCGCGAATCAGCTTCCGCAGCACGGCGAGCGGCGAGGCGGCCTGCTCGAAGTCATACTCCCCGGCCTTGAGCGTGTTGCCGGGGCGCAGATAATGGAGCGCCAGAAACGTGATGCGGCTGCGGATTACGCCGTCGTCTTCGAGTCTGCGCGCGATGTCGCGCGTGCGGGCGCCCCGCTCGATGTCGAGCAGGACCGGCTCTTTGGCGCGGAAATAGGGGCGCGTGCCGTCGGCAAGCAGCCAGAAGCCCCAGATCGCCGCCGCCGCAATCGCCGTCCAGAAAACGCGGTGCCAGGCCGGGCTCATGGTTCTGTCTCCTGAAAAAACCGTCAGGGCATGGCTTCAGCCATGCCGATAAGTCGCACCTTTTTTTCTTGGGCTTCAGCCCCTGAGGTTTGTTTCCTCAGCATCATCATCGGTCATCCGCATCCGTTCCCCGGGTCTGACGGTTTTGACCGCGGCGGGTGTCGAGGAAGCTCTGCAGGAGGATCGTGGCGGCCAGTTGATCCACTCTCCCGCGCCGTTTCACTTTATCCACGCCGGCGGCGTCGAGCATGGCGTGGGCTTCGACGCTGGTGAGGCGCTCGTCCCATAGCTCGACCGCGACGCCCGCGCGCTGCGCCAGCTCGGCGGCAAACGCCCGCGCCTGGGCCGACGGCGGCCCTGCGCTTCCGTCCATGTTCAGCGGGTTGCCGACGAGGATCAAGGAAACCTCGTGGCGGCGCGCCAGCGACTTCAAGTAATTCATATCTTCGCGCTTGTTGCGGCGTTCCGCCGTCGGCAGACCCTGCGCCGTCAGCCCGAGCGGGTCGCTCAACGCCAGGCCCATCCGCCGCGCGCCCAAGTCAATCGCCAGGACCCGGCCGCGGCTCCGATGGAACTGCGGCTGGGATTGCTTTCCTTCCGGCTCCTGGCTCCTGACTCCCCCGGCCCGGCTGATCCCGGCGTGCCGGGAGAGGGCCGTGGCTGGCTTCTGATTCCTGTCTTCGCTCGTCACTGGTCACTCGTCACTGGTCACTGCTCACCCCATCGTGCTGAAGTGCTCCGGCAGCACTTTCACAATGAGGCGGACTTCGCCGGCCCGGCGGTGGGGGTAGGTGTCCACGCCCAGGTATTTCTTGGCGAGCTTGTCAATGTCGGCGTCGGCGCCCTGCTCGGTGATCTCGACGACGCGCCCGCGGACTTCCAAGTAGCGGTAGGCGTTGTCGGGGTCGACGATCGCCAGGGACACGCGCGGGTCGCGGCGGATGTTGCGGTCTTTCTGACGCCCCTTCGCCGTATTGAACAGCACAAAGGTCCCGTCAAAGTCGCACCACACCGGCGTCACCTGCGGGCGGCCGTCGGGCATGAGCGTGCCGAGGTTGGCAAACGCTTTCTTGGTGAACAAATCACGAAAATTCGCTGGGATCGTCTCCGGCATTCTCTCCTCCCCGTGGTTGGGAATCGGACTTTCGGCAATCAGACTGGTGGATGATTTCCGAGCCTCCAATATAGCATGGCAGTCCGAGCCGCGCGCGTAAGCAAGCGGTCCCAAAGCGTTGGCCGACTGAACCGAAGTCTGGGGGACGTTCCCTCCCGCTCCCTCGCCGAACACAACCTCGCCGTCAGCCTGTACCGCAAGAGCCTCCGCACTGCCGTAGGCCAGAGCTTGTCCTGAGCGACCTGTCCCGAACGCAGCCGAGGGGAGTCGAAGGGCGGAGCCGCAGGCGCAGCGACTTGTCACGACGGTTCCCTAAATCGTAGGGCCACCACCTTGCCGCTAGACTGTACCGGAAGAGATCGAGAGAGTAGACTGGTGTTATGCATCCGAGTCTGTGAGGCCCTATAAGGAAAGCCACCATGCGAAGTGGCAGAGCCAGCGTCTTGTTGATCGGGGTGCCGACACTCGGCGCGCTGCTGATCCTGAGCGGCGATCTTTCGGGATCGAGAATCACCGTGCCACGCCGGAACCCGCCGCCGCTTGTCGCCGGGAGCGCCATCCAACCCCTGCCCGGAGAAGCGAGCCGGAAGCTGATCGAGTCCTACGGCAAATTACCGCTGAGCTTCGAGCCGTGCGTCGAAGCCAGTTGCGGGAGCGATGCCGGCCCAGCGCGGTTCGTATCTCGCGGCCCTGGCTATACGCTGTTCCTGACCCCCACCGAGGCTGTGCTGGCGTTGCGCAAGTCCGAGCCGCGACCCATTCGGCAAGCTCAGGGCAAGCCGCAAGGAAGCGGTGGTTTGAATCCGAGCCGCGCGCGTAAGCAAGCGGTCAATCCGAGTAGCGCCGGCTTCCAGCCGGCCCGCAGTGCCGCTCCACTGGGCGGGGCGACTCCTCAGGCCGCCGAGACGGCGGCGCTACACACCACCGTCCTGCGCATGAAGCTCGCCGGCGCGAACCCCGCGCCGCGAATCATCGGCCTCGACCCGCTCCCCGGCAAGAGCAATTACTTCCTTGGCAACGACCCGGCCAAGTGGCGCACCAACGTCTCGAATTATTCCAAAGTCAAATACGAAGCCGTCTATCCCGGCATTGACCTGGTCTTCTACGGCCATCCCGGCGAGCCGGGACACCTCGAATACGACTTCGTGGTCGCCCCCGGCGCCGACCCGAACGCCATCTGCCTGAGCTTCGCCGGCGCAGACAAGCTCGAAGTGAACGCCCAGGGGGACCTCCTTTTCCACGCCTCGGGTGAAGAACTGCATTTACGGAAGCCAGCGGTCTATCAGGAAGTTGACGGCAGGCACCTCGAAATCTATGGCGGCTATTCCCTCAAAGGGATGAACGAGGTCGGCTTCACCCTCGCCGCCTACGATCCGCATAGGCCGCTGGTGATTGATCCCACGCTTATTTATTCAACCTACCTCGGCGGCAAGGGCGGCAACGTGGGTTCCGGAATTGCGGTGGACTCCTCCGGCAACGCCTACGTCACGGGGTTCACCTATTCCACCCGTTTCCCCACAGCGAATGCTTTCCAGCCGGCGGTTGGCAGTATTGAAGATGCCTTCGTGACGAAGCTCAATGCCGCAGGCTCGGCGCTAGTCTACTCCACCTACCTCGGCGGCGGCGGCTATGACTTCAGTGACGGAATTGCGGTGGACTCCTCCGGCAACGCCTATGTGACGGGGCACACCAATTCCACCAATTTCCCCACAGCGAATGCTTTTCAGACTGCGAAGAGCGGTACTCAAAATGCTTTCGTGACGAAGCTCAATGCCGCCGGCTCGGCGCTGGTATACTCCACCTACCTCGGCGGCAGCGGCTATGACGTGGCTTACGGAATTGCGGTGGACTCCTCCGGCAACGCCTACGTGACGGGGTTCACCATAGGCAATTTCCCCATTACAACGAATGCTCTCCAGGCAGCATATCTTGGAGGTGGCGCTGATGCGTTCGTGACAAAGCTCAATGCCGCTGGCTCGGCGCTGGTATTCTCCACCTACCTCGGTGGCGGCGGTCATGACGAGGGTCGCGGAATTGCCGTGGACCTCTCCGGCAACGCCTACGTGACGGGGAGCACTCAATCCACCAATTTCCCCACGGCGAGTGCTTTCCAGGCTAGTTTTGGTGGCGGTACCTGTCAGACTGACCCTACCCTCCCTTGCCCTGATGTCTTCGTGAGCAAACTGAACCCCGGAGGTTCAGCCCTTCTCTACTCTACTTACCTCGGCGGCAGCGGCAATGACTCCGGTTCCGGAATTGCGGTGGACTCCTCCGGCAACGCCTACGTGGTGGGGACCACCCATTCCGCCAATTTCCCCACAGCGAATGCTTTCCAGGCAGCGGGTCGCGGTGCGTTCGTAACGAAGCTCAATGTCGGCGGCTCGGCGCTCGTATACTCCACCCACCTCGGTGGAGGCGGCAGCACCATCGACGCCGGCTCCGGCATTGCGGTGGACTCCTCCGGCAACGCCTACGTGGTGGGGACCACCTTTTCCACCAATTTCCCCACAGTGAATGCTTTCCAGGCAGCAAAAGGCAGCGTCACTGATGCGTTCGTGACGGAGCTCAATGCGGCAGGCTCGGCGCTTGTATACTCCACCTACCTCGGCGGCGGCGGTACTGACGTGGGTTCCGGAATTGCCGTGGACTCCTCCGGCAACGCCTACGTGACGGGGTACACCACTTCCACCAATTTTCCCACAGCGAATGCTTTCCAGGCAACCTATAGCAACAGCGGCATCGCACTGGCAGGGGCAGGAGATGCGTTCGTGACGAAATTTCCTTCGGTCACGGCCGGCACTCTGCCTCTCATCAGTCCTGACGGGGTGAAGAACAACGCCAGCTACGCCCTGACCGTAGCGCCGGGAGCCATTGCCGCGATCTTTGGCAGCCGATTGACGGACGGAACTTCCTGCTTGCCTCCCTCCTGCAACCCGAGGTTTGGAAGCAACGGCCGGCTGAACACCACCATGGCGGGCGCCCAGGTAAAAGTTAACGGCACGCCGGTCCCGATTTTCTATTCGATTCCGGGGCAGCTCGGCATCCAGATTCCAACGGAGTTGACGGGTTCCTCGGCGACGGTCCAGGTGTCAGTGGGCAGCCAAAGCAGTCCCACCGTGACTGTTCAAGTCGAGCCGGTTTCTCCCGGCATCTTCACTTTCACTTCGGATGGCAAAGGAGCCGGTGCGTTCACGCACGTAAACGGCTCCCCGGTGACCCAGCAGAACCCGGCCCATGCGGGAGAGTTGGTGATTCTCTATGCTACCGGCCTGGGACAGGTAACGCCGTCCGTACCCACGGGTGCGCTGCCGGGTGGCGCGTCGGCCACCGTGACTGCTACTACTTTAACTATCGACAATATTACGGTGAGACCGGACTTTGTAGGCTTGGCGGGTTGCTGTGTGGGACTGAATCAGGTAAACGTCCGTCTACCGGCAAACACTCGCTCAGCCAGCAATATTCCGGTGGTGCTGACCATCGGCGGGGTAGCATCCAATCCCGTCACCATCGCGGTGCAGTAACGCGCGTCATAACTGGAAACTCGCCGCCAACCCGCGCAGGCCGGTCGTTGTCGAATCGCCTGTAAGCGCCAAAGAGGCTTACACGCTTCAATTTGTGGTAAATTGGCTTCGTGTATAAAACTGATGAAGGTTTGGTGCTACCTCGGCTCAACTCTACGATTTGGCGGTATATGCAGCTCCCCAGTCTGTTGTCGATCTTGCAGCAGAAACAGCTTTTCTTCGTGGCAATTTCTCACGTGCGCGATCCCTACGACGGCGATCTTCCCAAGGCGGTGAAAAACCGATACTGGGATTGGGCCGGATTTTCACCGCAAGACTATGAGTCGCCGCCCGGAAGTTTTGGTGATCACGTTGAAAATGTCATTAGAAAAAGCACATGTATTAACTGCTGGCACGTGAACTCGGTGGAATCAGCGGCTATGTGGTCGCTCTATTCGTCTCACGGCGTTGCCATTAAATCAACGGTTAAGCGACTGATTAACGCTGTTGGTTCGACCCGAGAAGAAGTTCGGATTGGCGCGGTACAGTATGTTGACTTTCACGCTCCCAAAATGAAAGAGGCGGAACGATGCCTATTTGAAGTAGTCGTGAAAAGAAAGAGCTTCGATCACGAGAAGGAGCTTAGGGCCATTACCTTCGATTTGGATGTAATGAATGGGAAGAAAAGAGGCAAATTCGTCGATGTGGACGTTTCGGAGTTAATCGAGACCGTGTATATTTCCCCGATTGTTGAAGACTGGATCAAAGACATCGTTGGGCAGGAGCTAAAGGTACATGGGTTGCCGGATGTATCCGTGAAGCATTCACCGTTGTATTCAAAAGACTTGAAATAGCACAGGGTTTCAGGCACGGGCACGTTGCCATCGGGATACCCCCCAGCCGTTGCGTGAAAGAGATTTTTCTTTTCGTGGTTCGCGCTAGAATGATCCGTGATGATGGGTTTACGAGGCTATGTGAAAACTGCATGGGAGGACCAGCAGGCGAAAAGCCCTCAGCGGCTGAAGCCGCAAGGAAGAGCAAGAAGAGAAGTGCGGGTCCCTCGCTCCGCGCAAGAGTGCTCCGCTCGGGATGACACAATGAGAGGCGAGTTGCGGCACGACGTGAAACCGTGCCCTGACGCAAGAGCCTCGTTGGCTTCCCTATTTCTCTTGATCGGTTCCCTGGTTCTGCTCCCGTCGAGCGCAACGGCCGACTGGGTTCCGGTGGGACCGTTTGGCGGAGACGCCCGCTCGCTCGTCGCCGACCCAGCGAACCCCGACCGGATGTACCTCGGCACGAGAACGGGACAGTTATACGAGACGACCGACGGCGGAAAATCGTGGACCCGTCTGACCGGATTCCTGGCGCCGCCGAATTGGGTGGTGGACGATCTGCTGATTGAACCAAGCGAATCGGATCAAGCTAGAAAACCGAGAGTACTGAATAATCCAGCGGAACTGAGTCAACCGAAGGTCCTCTATGCGGGGATGTGGAGCCTGGGAAGCGGTGGCGGAGGCGTCTTCAAGTCGAGCGACGGCGGGCGCTCCTGGACCGAACTCGTCGGGATGGCCGGGCAGCCCGTGCGCGCCCTGGCGATGGCTCCTTCCCATCCCCGGACCTTGATCGCGGGATCGCTCGACGGAGTCTTCCGCAGCGACGACGCCGGAGAACACTGGCGGCGCGTCTCGCCGCTTGGCCACGCGGAAATCCGCAACCTCGAATCGGTGGCGATTGATCCGCGCAATCCGGACATCGTGTACATCGGCACTTGGCACCTGCCGTGGAAGACGGCCAACGGGGGCAAGACGTGGACACAGATCCACAAGGGGATCATTGACGACTCCGACGTGTTCAGCCTGGTGGTGAATCCGTCCGAGCCGAACAACCTTTACATCGGCGCCTGCTCGGGCATTTATCGCTCCGACACCGCGGCGGCGGAGTGGAGAAAGATTCAGGGGATTCCATCGAGTTCGCGCCGGACCCATACCCTGGTGCTCGATCCGCGCGATCCCGCGGTCGTCTATGCCGGCACGACCGAGGGACTCTTCGAGACCCGCGACGGCGGGCAATCCTGGACGCGGCTTACGCCCCAGACCTGGGTCATCAACGCCGTCGTGCTCGATCCGCGTGATTCGCGCCACTTCTATCTGGCAATGGATCATGCCGGAGTGATGGAAACCCAGGACGGAGGAAAAACGTTTCAGCCTGCCAACCAGGGGTTCTCGCAACGGCAAGTATCCCGCCTGCTCGCAGACCCCAGCCAGCCGGGCCGCTTCTACGCGGCGGTGTTGCACGACGGCGACTTCGGCGGAGTTTTTACGACCAAGGACAACGGAACCAGTTGGCAACAATTGACTGCGGGCCTCGGGGAGCGCGACGTCCTGAGCCTGCTGATCCTCACGCAGCCCGCGTGGAGATTGCTGGCCGGAACCCCCGACGGCGTCTTTGAGTATTCGACCGAGCAGGGTGTCTGGCAGAACCGGAGCCGCTGGGAAATTCCTTTGAATCGGCCGAAGGGAGCCAGCGCCGCCGCCGCTGCCTGGGACCTCTACCAGCGCAGGCCGGGAGAGGCTATTTATGCGGCCACTTCCTTGGGGCTGTTTGAAAGTCCGGACGGACGAGCGTGGAAGAGGCTTCCCTTGGCGTCGAATCCCGGCAGCGCCTATGCCGTGGCCGCACTCGGCGAAGGCGGCAGAACGCTCGTGGCGGCGACGGGGCACGCGACCATGATTTCCCGCGACGCCGGACGAAGCTGGGCGCCGCTCGATTTCGGCGCGGGGAGCCAGATCAAGGTTCACCGCCTTGCGGCGCATTCCACGAATCCGGAGGTGTTGTTCGTGGCCAGCAGCCTGGGTCTGTTCCGTTCGACCGATTCCGGGCGTCACTGGGAGCGATTCGGGCGCGGCCTGCCGTTTTCTTCGCCCATCCTGGAAATTGTGATTTCCCCGGAAAACCCCCGGCAGGTCACGGTGGCCGGAGTTGCCGGGATCTTTCGTTCGCTCGACGGAGGCGACCGCTTCGATCGAACTCAGGAAACCGACGGCCCCGAAGGGCTCCCGGTGCGGTTTCTGGCCATCCACACTGGACAAAGCGACGTGGTCCTGGCTGCCTCCGCCATGAACGGGGTCTTCCGTAACGGAGCCAGAGCGTTACCCCTTTCCCAACCTCGATAATTCCCGCCGATTCCAACAGTTAACTCATTCATTATTAAGAGCTAAGTATGGGAAATGGCTCTGTGTATTTGTATCTACGGAGTGGCGAACACTAAAATGTGCATAATAGGCTTAAAAATACGTTCATTTATATAAATTGCAGCGATTGTATGATATATAAATTCAATTTATTTGTCGTATGCAAATAAATTATCACCCGTAATGCATTTTTTACTTGCAATCTATTTCGCATTGGTCTTAATCTACTGGAGTCGCGGTTCCTGGCGACCGGCTGAAAGACGCAGCCGCCGGGACTGCGCGAACAATCTTGAACGGGCGGGGAGAGAAAAACGATGCAAACAGCGGGCATGAAAAAAACCGGGGCTGTCCCGGGACCATTCTTGCGATGGGGGGCAGTGCTCTGCCTCTTGGTGGTTGCGGCTGTGGGTTCGCCGGCCCAGACCAGCGTGGAGGATCGGATGGCGGCGCTGGAGGTTCTTCTTCAACAGCAAAACGCGCGCATCCAGCAACTGGAACAAGAACTGGCTGCATCGAAAGGCGAGGTACAGCCGGTGAGCGCTGCCGAAGTCAACAACGTGCGCCCCTTCATCCGACCAGCGGTTTTGGTGAGTTCTTCGCCAAGCCCGGTGCTCACTCCGGCTGCGGTGGCCGAACCGGCGGCTGCGGCGGTCCCGCCCCAACAGGCTCCTGCCACGGCGGACATTAACAGCAGTCCGGATTTTGAGGGGCTGAACTTTTTCCGGGGCGTCCGCTTCAGCGGCTTTCTGGATGCGTACTACGGCTTCAATTTTGACGAGCCCGCGGACCGGAAAGTTCCGTACCGCAACTTTGACTTCAACCACAATTCGCTCACGTTGAGCCAGGTTTCCTTCGACATGAGCAAACCTGTCAGCGAGTCCAGCCCCTTGGGGTACATGCTGCAACTGGGTTTTGGGCCGACCGCCGACTGGGTCAACAGCGGAGACTTCACGATTGGGAACAGCACTGCGGCCCACTTTTTCCAGTACTACCTGAGCGGCCGGGTCCCGGCTGGCCGGGGGTTGACCCTGGACGTGGGCAAGTTCGTTACGCCGCACGGGGCCGAGGTGATTGACACGCGGGCCGATTGGAACTACTCCCGCGGCCTGCTGTTTGCCTGGGCCATTCCCTATTACCACTTCGGGATGCGGGCCACCTATCCGGTCTCCGATAAGGTGACCGTGGCGGCTTTCCTCGCCAATGGGTGGAACAATGTGCTCGACAACAATGGCGGCAAGACCTACGGTTTTCAGCTCGTCTGGAACCCCTCGAGCCGCTTCAGCTTTATTCAGAACTACATGCTTGGTCCGGAACAGGCCGATGTCAGCGACAGTGAGAATACCCGCCACCTCTGGGACTCCCTGATCACGATCAAGCTCCACGACAAGGTCACCTTCATGACCAACTTCGATTACGGGATGGACCGGATCGTGGGCGGGGAACACGTACACTGGATCGGCACCGCGAACTATCTCAAGTTCCAGTTGACGCCGTCGTTCGCGCTGACGCCGCGCTTTGAGTTCTACAGCGATCCGATGGGCTTTACCACCGGCACGCGGCAGCAGTTGAAGGAATTCACGATTACGCCCGAATTCCTGATCAGCGAAAATCTGGTGACGCGGTTTGAGTACCGGCGCGATTGGTCCAATGCCAGCGTGTTTGGCGGGGATACACGGAAGGATACGCGCTCGCAAGACACGGCGGCCGTGGGTCTCATTCTGAAGTTCTAGCGCGGAAGACAGAAGAGGAAGCGTTTCCATGAAGCTGCTTCTCGTGAATGACATGGGCCATCCGGTGGCCTGCTTCGAGGACCTGGAGCGGTACGATGCGCGGAGGCCGGGCGACGTATTTGCCCTGCTCGATCTTTTGGAAACGCTCCTGGCAACCGCGAAGGGAAACCAAGGGGGGGACAAGGTTCCCCAGATCACCCGCGAATCTTAACAAGAGGATAACTATGACAACGAAAATGAGCGGCGCGCGCAGATGGTTTCCACTGGCCATCCTGTTGACGCTGATGTTTAACGGTACCGCATTCGCACAGGCCCCAAGCGAAGGCCCCTCCCCGGCGGACTTGAAGGTGATGCTCGACACCCTTTGGGTGATGATGACGGCGTTTCTGGTTTTCTGGATGAACGCCGGCTTCGGGTGCGTGGAGTCCGGGCTTTGTCGCGCGAAGAACGCCACCAACATCCTGGCAAAAAATTTCATCGTGTTCGCGTTCTCCGCCATCGCCTATTGGATCATCGGGTTCGGGATCATGTTCGCGGAGGGAAATTCGTTCCTGGGCATGGGCGGCTTGCTGCTCAGCGGCGCGGACAACAGTCCTGCCACGGGCGATGCCTACCAGGGAATTTTCACCTCCCTCAATTGGACCGGCGTCCCCTTGCTGGCGAAGTTCTTCTTCCAGCTCGTTTTTGCCGGAACCGCCGCGACGATCGTTTCGGGATGCGTGGCCGAGCGAATCCACTACAAGTCCTTCATCATCTTCACGTTGGTGCTGGCGGGCTTGTCGTACCCGATCACGGGACACTGGATCTGGGGCGGGGGCTGGCTGGCTGCGATGGGAATGCGGGATTTCGCCGGCTCGACCGTCGTGCATGCCGTCGGCGGGTGGTCGGGTCTCGCCGGGATACTGATTCTCGGTCCCCGGATCGGCAAGTACAGAAAGGACGGCTCGGTGCAGCCGATCCCCGGCCACAGCATGGCGCTGGTGTTCTTGGGAGGATTGATCCTGTGGCTAGGCTGGTTTGGGTTCAACCCCGGCAGCACGATGGCCGCTGATCCGCGCGCGATCACTCACGTCGCGATGACCACGAATCTGGCTTGCTGTATGGCGATCTTGAGTTCCACCTTAATGGCCTGGATCATGCTGGGCAAGCCCGACTTCAGCATGACGGTGAACGGCGCGCTCGCCGGGCTGGTGGCGATTACTGCGCCCTGCGCTTTCGTAAGTGTCACCTCTTCGGCCATCATCGGCCTGATTGCCGGAGTGATCGTGGTTTTCGCCGTTCTCTTCTTTGACAAGCGGAAGATTGACGACCCGGTGGGCGCCCTCTCGGTTCACTTGGCGAATGGCATCTGGGGAACGCTCGCCGTCGGTTTGTTCGCCACGGCGGACGCTCCCGGCGGCGGAGCCAACGGGTTGTTCAACGGGGGCGGCTTTGCATCCCTGCAGGCGCAGGCAATCGGGACCCTTGCCGTTGGCGCTTTCACGTTCGCGCTGGCCTTGACGGCATGGACGATCATCAAGCTGGTCTTGGGTCTGCGGGTGGATCCCGAGGACGAGGAACGAGGTCTCGATCTCTCGGAAATGGGGATGGAGGCGTACCCGCACGATCCGGTGCGGGGCTAGGATCGCCGCGCTGCGGGAAGCCCCCTGCTTCCCTGTTCGAGAAGGGGCTTCTGGCCGGGCGGGCCGCCTCACCGCCGTTTGCTGGGTGGATGATCCAGTCGGCGACTCCCTTCGCGATCACGCTCGGGATCGCTCTCGCAGGCACGTGGGATTGGATGAAGCAAGGAAACATATTCGCCGTCTGACGGGTAGGCTCCAGGGAGGTTTGTCAGAATGAAGAAACTGGAATGCATTATTCGCCCTCACAAGTTGGAAGAAGTGCGGGACGCTTTGGATAAAATGGATGTTCATGGGATGACGGTAACGGAAGTGCGTGGCTTTGGCCGCCAGAAGGGGCATACCGAGCACTACCGTGGCGTGGAGTACAAAGCCGAGTTTCAACCCAAACTGAAGTTGGAAATATTGGTCCGAGACAACCAAGTAGCAGAAACGATGAAAGCAGTTCAGGACGCAGCCAAGACGGGCAAGTTTGGCGACGGCAAAATTTTCTTCACCGATGTGCAGGATGTCCTCCGAATCCGTACCGGCGACCGAGGCGAGCAGGCCCTATAAGCCTGCTCCTTGGCGCCGAAAGTGACTCTGGGGTTGAGCCGGCCGCATTAAGTCTAAACTGCTTTGGAGATGAATGCGAGCAGGCACGCCCGCACGGCCCGCACGCCGGTCCCCGTCCCGGTGAAATCCACCCTCCCAGAAACTGGTCCCCTGCCGCCCTGTTTCCCTTGCACGCCGGTAGAAATTTGCTAGGCTGGAAGTGCGTTTTGAGAATTTCGCTGGCAGACCGACGTGGATCCCGGCCGCCGCCTTGCCGGGCGAGCGGTCCGCAACAGGAGTTAACGCCCCGATGATGTGGCGCCTGGCAGCGCTTTGGCTGGCACTGGAAGTTCCCGGCATGGCGGCCGAAGCCGCGGACCACACGGACCCGGCGGCGCGCGTGGTGCTCTCGCTCGCCGTCATCCTGCTGGCCGCCAAATTTGGCGGCCACTTTGCCACCCGCATCGGCCAGCCCGCGGTCTTGGGAGAGCTGGTCGCCGGGGTGATCCTCGGCAACCTGGCGTTGCTCGGCTTTTCCGGACTGGATTACCTCAAAGAGGACGCCGCCGTGGACATGCTCTCTCGGATCGGCGTCATCATCCTGTTGTTCGAGGTGGGCCTGGAGTCCACGGTGGGGCAGATGCTCAAGGTGGGCCTCTCCTCGCTGCTGGTGGCTACCTTCGGTGTCATCGTCCCGTTTGCACTGGGATGGGGCGTGGGGGCGGTTCTGCTGCCGGAGTCGAGCGTGTATGTGCACGTCTTCTTAGGCGCGACGCTGACGGCCACCAGCGTGGGGATTACAGCCCGCGTCTTGCAAGACCTCGGAAAATCCCAGAGCAGCGAAGCGCGCGTGATCCTGGGAGCCGCCGTCATAGACGACGTGCAAGGCCTGGTCATTCTCGCGGTCGTCAGCGGGATCATCACGGCGGCCGATCAGGGCGGCGCGCTCTCCTCTGCCGCCATCGGCTTCATCCTGGCCAAAGCCACGGTCTTCCTGGTCGGTTCCCTGGCAGTCGGAGTCCACGTTTCGCCGCGCCTGTTTTCTCTTGCCTCGCGCCTGCAAACTCGGGGGGTCCTGCTGGCGGTGGGCCTCTCCTTTTGCTTTGTGCTCGCGTGGCTGGCGAGCGCGATCGGCCTGGCTCCCATTGTAGGCGCGTTCGCGGCCGGCTTGATCCTCGAGGATTTGCATTACCGCGACTTCGTCAGCCGCGGCGAACATACACTCGAGGAACTGATTCAGCCCATCTCGTCCTTCCTGGTCCCTGTCTTTTTTGTGCTGATGGGCCTGCGCACAAATCTCGCCTCGTTTGCCCAGCCCGGCGTTCTGGGGCTGGCAGCGGCGCTCTGCGTGTTCGCCGTTATCGGGAAGCTGGCCTGTTCGCTGGGCGTCCTGGGTCCGGGGGTGGATCGGCTTTCGGTCGGGCTTGGAATGATTCCCCGAGGAGAGGTGGGCCTCATCTTCGCCAATATCGGTCTCACGTTGCACGTCGGCGGAGAGCCGATTGTGGATCAGAATGTCTTTGCCGCGGTGGTCGTCATGGTCATCGTGACAACCATGATCGCCCCGCCGTTGCTCCAGTGGAGCATGAGCCGCTCCGCGAAACGTTAACTCCCCCGCGCATTCCTCCCCAAGCTTTATCGTCATACCTTGCCATCGCGCCTGGGGAGCTGGATTATTCCCGGAAACTCGTTCCGAACCGGCACCCGGCAATTTACAGGTCCGGCAAAGAAACATGCTCACCGGCTGCGAAATCCCCGCCCTTTTCGTGGAATGAATTGCCGTTTTGCCCATTACCGCCAAGACTTATCCGCGCTGTCCGAAATTTCGTCTTGACAAGTCTTGGTTTCGTCCCTACTCTAGCAATCCATTGCAAAATTGGTGGTCCGTTATTCTTGGGGAACGGTCGGGAGCAGAAAGCAAGCCTGTGGAGGAAAACAAGTCATGAGGCAATCATTGGCGCGGATGCTTCGTGTGGGACACCTGCTGGCTCTGGTAGCCGGGCCGACGGCGCTATGGGCTCAGGAAGCCCCCCAGACCGATAGCGGGGACACCGCCTGGCTTTTGACCTCTTCTGCCTTCGTGCTGTTGATGACGCCGGGGCTGGCGTTGTTCTACGGAGGCATGGTCCGCCGCAAAAACGTTCTGGGCACGATCATGCACAGTTTTATCCTGATCGCCTGGGTGAGCGTGATCTGGGCCTTGTACGGTTACAGCCTGGCGTTCCACGAAGGGTCCTTTTGGGGAGGTTTTGACTGGGCGTTTCTGCGAGGCGTTGGCGCGGACCCGGATCCCTACGGATATGGCGCGACCATTCCCCATCAGGTGTTCATGGCCTTTCAGCTCATGTTTGCCATCATTACGCCGGCGCTGATCAGCGGGGCCTTCGCCGAGCGGATCAAGTTCAGCGCCATGCTGATGTTTATGTGGCTCTGGTCAAGTCTGGTCTATAGTCCGCTGGCGCACTGGGTATGGGGCAAGGGGGGCTATCTGCGCTTCGGCGATCCCGGAGCCATCTTTGGGGCGCTCGATTTCGCCGGCGGGACGGTGGTGCACATCAGTTCCGGGGTCTCGGCTCTGATCATGGCGCTGCTGCTCGGGAAACGAGTCGGGTACGGCAGACAGCCGATCATTCCGCACAACATGACCATGACCGTGACCGGGGCAAGCTTGCTGTGGTTCGGATGGTTTGGTTTCAACGCGGGGAGCGCGGTTTCCTCGGGGGGGCTGGCGGGCAGCGCCTTCATTGCCACCCACTTTGCCGCCGCTGCCGCCACCCTCTCCTGGATTTTTGTGGAGTGGCTGACGAAAGGCAAGCCGAGCGCCCTCGGCGCCGCCTCCGGGGCAGTGGTCGGCCTGGTGGCGATTACGCCGGCCTCGGGTTATGTCACGCCCATGTCAGGCATCATTATCGGCTTGGTCGCTGGCGCGATTTGTTTCTGGGCCTGCACATCCCTCAAGGCCAAGTTCGGCTATGATGACTCGCTCGACGTGTTTGGCGTGCACGGGGTCGGCGGGACCACCGGGGCCATCCTTACGGGCGTCTTTGCTTCCAAAGCCGTCAACCCCGCCGCCGCGGACGGGCTTCTCAACGGCAACTCCGGACAACTCGTCAACCAACTCGCGGCGGTGGCGATCACGTGGATCTTCGCCATCGTCATGACGCTGATCATCGCCAAAGTCACCGACTCGGTGATCGGGTTGCGGGTGAGCCGGGAAGAGGAAATGACCGGCCTCGACCTCTCCCAGCACGGCGAGAGCGGTTACAACTTGGAAGTGGAAGAGGGCTTGTAGCGCAAGCCGGAAACGGCGCCGCGGGAGTCCCCGCGTTACTCGACGCGACGCGCCGCAGTGGTTCCCTCGCGGGCGCGATCCTCGTACGTGATCTCCTCGCCTTTCTGGTCCACGATCCTCCAGGGCTTGCCGTCTGGACCGACGATCTCGATCTTGATCTTCCGGAACTTGCCAGAAGACCTGGCCAAAAGACCAGCGCGAGGAGGAGCGCAAGGAACGCCGTCGGTCTATCGCGATTTTCTAATTGGTGTAGACCGTTCTGGATGGCTATGATCAGCCCCGGAGGGGCGTTAGAGTCTAGCCCACGGCGTCAGCCGTGGGTAGCAGGTGGGACGGGGAGGCCAGCCCCGGAGGGGCGAAAGAAGAGGTCTTCAACACATCTGTCGCCCCTCCGGGGCTCCCTCGTTCGCACGGTTCGATTCCCAGGGCTCGCGCCCTGGGCTAGAATCTTTCGCCCCTTGCGGGGCTTCCCGTGCGGTCTACAGGAACTGGAAAACCGATCTAGGGGCCTTTCTCCGTCTCGTCTTTGTCTTTCTCCGCCGAGACTTGCTCTGGCGCGTCTTGCTCCGCTGGAGCTTGCTCTGTCGAGACTGGCTCGGCCGCGGCTGGCTCCGCCGAGACTGGCTCTGCCGAGACTTGTTCGGTTACGGCTTGCTCCGCCACGGCTGGCTCGGTCGCGGCTGGTTCCGTCGAGACTGGTTCGGTCGCCTCTGGCTCCGCCGAGATTTGCTCTGGCGAGATTTGTTCCGTCGCGGCCGGCTCTGCCAAGACTTGTTCGGTCACGGCTTGCTCCGCCAGGGCTGGCTCGGCCGCGGCTGGTTCCGTCGAGACTGGCTCCGCCGAGATTTGCTCCGTCGCCGCCGGCTCAGCCAAGACTTGTTCGGTCACGGCTTGCTCCGCCACGGCTGGCTCGGCCGTGGCTGGTTCCATCGAGACTTGTTCGGTCGCCGCTGGTTCCGCCGAGACTGGCTCTGGCGAGATTGGCTCCGTCGCGGCCGGCTCTGCCAAGACTTGTTCGGCCGCCTCTGGCTCCGCCGAGATTTGCTCTGGCGAGACTGGCTCGGTCACATCCGGCTCCGCCGCGGCTGGTTCCGTCGCGGCCTTCTTGCTGGGCAACGGCCTAGTTGGCCGCGGCCTCCTGCTTGTTGCTGCGCCAACGTACCTTGTTACGTCTACGAACCGCACGCGGCCTGATCGGAAATCCACGCGGCAGGAGAAGCTGAAATCTTCCCTGGAGAATCCGCTCCCGCCAGTGGCGGTGCCGATGATGTAGTCATTCCGCCCGGGACGGCTGTCGGCGCGGGCATTGTCAATCTCCACATTGTAGTAGCGATACTGATCGTAGATGCGGTTGCTGACGGCATCGCTGCACGCGTCAATCGCGCGCGCGACGGAGGAATCGCCGCCCGTCGGCCAATCACCCCGACCGGAGCCGTCCCCACGGTTGGGAGGGTTGGGAGGGAACTCGCCGCCTTCCATGCGCCAGCTCAGGCGGAAATGATAGCGCCCCTCGCCCCCCTTGTTGTCGCGGATTCGCAGGACCGCGCGGAAGCCGTTGCGGAGCGCCGGTTCTGAAAGCAACAAGATTTCGCCCCGGCTATCGCGGACCTCCCAGTTGAAGTCGCTGACCCGGCGGGCCGGCAGGGAGATATTGCACTCCGATCCCGCGTCGCGTCCGTCGCGCCCGGTGATCGTCCGGAGAAAGACCATGTTGCCGCCAACGCTGACTTCGACCTCGCGGTCAATCCGCAATCGAATATCGCATTGGCCCTTGCCGAGCGGCACGTCGTCCCGGGTCATCGTCTTAACCCGGAACTGCGTGTCTGCCAGTGCGGGCAGGGACGCGATCCACAGCAGAGCCAGACGCAAGGTCTTGCGGTGAAAGCTGTGCGTCATTTTGTCTCCATTCCCTGGCATCACCAGGTGAGTGTGGGGAAAGGGACAGGTAAGGCGGAGGGCCGCTTTGACTTCCCCTCCGATCACTCGACGGGCCGCGCCGCAGTGTATCCCTCGCGGGCGCGAATCTCGTACTTGATCTCCTTGCCTTTCTGGTCCACGATCTTCAAGGGCTTGCCGTCCGGGCCGACGATCTCGACTTTGATCTTCCGGAACTTGCCGTCCTTGGTCAGGTTGGCGGGGCTGTAGCTGATGCTGTATTCGTTGCGGAGCGCCGCGGAGATGTCGGAGTAGATTTCCCGAAACTGCCCCTCGAAGCGCGGGAAATAGGCGCGTCCGCCCGAAAGGCGGGCAAAGCTGCGGAGCTGGTTGTCGGCTTGCAGAAAGCCGATCTGGGAGGCCCCACCCATGGCGCCGCGCGCGTCGTAGTACTCCCGCACGGCCTGCCCGGTCCCGATGGCGTAGATGGGCGTGTCGGAGCTTTGCACCTGCTTCAGCAAGTGGTCGTAGCGCGTCTTGCTGAAAGTGTCCATGCCGCTCGAAATCACCACGATGGCCTTTTTTCCGTCAATATCCTGCATCCGCGAGAGCGTGTCGGAGAGCGCATCGAACAGGTTGGTTTCGCTGAACGCGGGGACCCGCATGATGTTCAGCGCGTCGAAGGCGGCGGCTTTGTTGCGGGTGAAGTCCTGGAGAATCTCGGTGCGCATGTCATAGGCGATCACCGCCACCCAGTCCTCCGGCCGCAGCGACTGCACGAAGAGGTAGGACGCCTCCATCGTTTGGTAGAGGAACTGCCAGAACAGGTTGCTGAACTCGATCACCAGGGCCACCGTCATGGCCGCCTCGGAAGTCTCCATGCGCTGGATTTTCTGCGGGACTCCGTCCTCCAGGATGCGAAAGTGCTCTTGCTTCAGGTCCGGAAGGAAATTCCCATTCTTGTCTTGCACCACCACGCTGATGGTGACCAGCTCGACTTCGGTGCGAAACAGGGGAGCCTGATCCGCGTTGATCTTCTCTTCCTTCTTCGGCTGCGGCGGAGGTTCCGGCGGCCGGGTGGGGCGCTGCCGGGGAACCACCACGGTTTCGCCGACGCCCCGGCTCGGGCCCGTTTGCGGAACGGCAGCCGGTTTGGGTTCCTCGGCCGGCTTGGAAGAAGACTGGCTCTGTTGCGAGCCTTCGGCATACTGCGCCGCCGCCTCCGGCGTCCCGGCGAGTAGTAACGCAAGCCCGCCGAACAGCAGCGCCTGCAACCAAGCAGCAGATCGTCTTCGCATGGAGCACCTCGAAGCA
The DNA here is from genome assembly GCA_001767035.1 of Acidobacteria bacterium RIFCSPLOWO2_02_FULL_61_28. GTDB lineage: Bacteria > Acidobacteriota > Terriglobia > 2-12-FULL-54-10 > 2-12-FULL-54-10 > 2-02-FULL-61-28. The sequence continues at coordinate 9,482 of MEKR01000164.1, read as the reverse complement.
GTCGTCTCGAACCCTGTGCGCCTTCGGATGCTGCGCCACGGGGTCGGAAAAAGAAAACTGCGGCCCGCGCGAGGAACTATGGCATGATCCGAAAGTGCCGGTGGCCTCATAATACTATGGATGCGATATTTTGTCATCGGGTCGCCGGACGGTTTGACAGTAACGACAGTCACTGGGGAGGAACTCCATGGCCAAGATGGAGTTAGGGCGGCGGACAAAAATCGTTTGTACCTTGGGTCCCGCCACCGGGAGCCTGGAGGCGATTCGGGAGCTGATCCGGGCGGGCATGGACGTGGCTCGCCTGAACTTCTCCCATGGGACTCACGAGCAACATGCTCTCATGGCGAACTGGGTACGGCAGGCCGCCAAAGAGGCCGGACGCTCGGTGGCCCTCTTGCAGGATTTGGCCGGACCGAAGATCCGCACGGGGCTGCTGCGCGGACGACGTCCGGTGTCCCTGAAGGCGGGGCAACGGCTTCGGCTGACTCCCGCGGAGATCCAGGGATCGAGTCGCCAGGTTTCGGTCTCCTACCCGCGCCTGGCCCAAGAGGTGCGCAAAGGCGACAGAATTCTCTTGAGCGACGGGTTGATCGAGCTTCGGGTGCTGGGAACGTCCGGGAGCGACGTAGAGACGGAAGTGATCAACGGCGGTGTCTTGGGGGAACGCAAAGGAGTGAACCTGCCGGGAGTCAAGTTGAGCATCGAGTCCCTTACTCCCAAGGATGAGGAGGACCTGGACTTCGGCGTTCAGTTGGGAGTGGATTATATCGCGCTCTCGTTTGTGCGGAAAGCACGCGACGTGCGGCGCGTGAAGACGTTGCTGGCGCAAAGAAAAGCCTCCATCCCGGTGGTAGCCAAGCTGGAAAAGCCGGAAGCCATCGAGAACCTGGACTCGATCCTGGACGTGAGCGATGGCGTGATGGTGGCCCGCGGCGATCTCGGCGTCGAGATGCCTCTCGAACAGGTCCCCCTGATTCAGAAAGATATCATCCAAAAGGCGAGCGCCACCCGCATCCCGGTGATTACGGCGACCCAGATGCTCGAGTCCATGATCCAGAATCCGCGGCCGACCCGGGCCGAAGCGAGCGACGTTGCCAATGCCATCTTCGACGGCACCGACGCCGTCATGCTGTCGGCGGAAACGTCCGCGGGGCAATATCCGATTCGGGCGGTGGAGACAATGGCGCGCATTGCGCAGCAGGCCGATCAAAAGAGTGAAGAAAGCTCGTTCCGGCGCCGGGGCGCGCGGCCCGACATCGCCGAGACCATCAGCGAGAGCGTAGTGCACGCGGCGTTCACGCTGACCGCCCAGGCCATCGTGGTCTTCACCCGGAGCGGTTCCACCGCCCGGTTGATCTCCAAATACCGCCCGCCCTGCCCCGTCTATGCCTTTTGCCATGAAGAGCATGTGGCCCGCCGCGCTGCTCTGTATTGGGGAGTGGTTCCGATCCCGATGGCGCTCACGCTCGACACGGACTCGACCATCGCCCAGGCGGAAGCCGAACTGCTCCGCCGGAATGTTGTCGCGCAGGGGGATATTGTCGCCATCGCCGCCGGGGATCCCGGCAAACCCGGCCAAACCAACCTGATGAAGCTGATCCGCGTGGGCGGGGGCTAGTGGCTTGGGAAATCCACCGCGCATAGTATAGATTCGAAAATGCCAATTCCCGAGCGGCCAAAGATTTATCACATCACGCATCTGGACAATTTGTCGAAGATTGTTGATGATGTGCTTTGGTCGGACGCCGAGCGAATTCGGCGAGGACTGGAATGCACAATCGTAGGAATGAACGAAATCAAGCGGCGGCGCCTCGAAGAATTGATTGTGGATTGCTATCCCGACACTCGGGTCGGTGATTATGTCCCCTTTTACTTTTGCCCTCGCTCCATCATGTTGTTCATCTTGCATAGGGATAATCATCCCGACTTGACATATCACGGAGGGCAGCAGCAGATCATACATCTTCAAGCCGACCTTGACGCGGTGGTGGAGTGGGCAAGAGCTGAAGATCGACTCTGGGTTTTCAGCAAAGGCAATGCTGGCGCTCGCTATGCAGAGTTTTTCAATGATCCCGCACTACTCGACCTGCTGAACTGGGACGCAATCGCGGCAACTGACTGGCGGGATCCCGATATCAAGGAAAGCAAGCAAGCGGAATTCTTGGTGGAGAAGTCCTTTCCCTGGGAATTGGTCGAACGCATCGGTGTGATCAACGTTGAGGTTGCGCAGCAGGTGACTGCCTTGATCCGCGGAGCGAATCATCAACCCATCACAGCGGTGGAGCGCGAGTGGTACTATCCTTGAGGAAGACCAAAACATGATCGAGATAAGGAAAGGCGACATACTACTGGCGGAAGCCGACGCTATCGTGAATACCGTGAATTGTGTCGGTATCATGGGGAGAGGCATCGCCCTTCAATTCCGCAAAGCTTTCCCCGAGAATTTCAGGGTTTACGAAGCAGCCTGCAAGCGGAACGATGTGCGACCAGGCACAATGCTCGTTTATGAGACCGGCCTGCTTACAGGTCCGCGATTCATTATTAACTTTCCAACGAAGCGGCACTGGAAGGGTAAGAGCCGCGTTGAGGATATCGATGCAGGCCTCCGGGCGCTTGTGAACGAGATCAGAGACCGAGGGATTCGGTCGGTGGCTGTGCCTCCTTTGGGTTCTGGACTGGGTGGCTTAGATTGGAACGTGGTCCGGCCCAAAATTACGCGAGCATTCGAAGAATTACCAGATGTTCAAGTTCTCCTATTTGAGCCGGCAGGGGCTCCGAAACCAAAAGACATGGCCAGAGAGCGCCGCGCGCCGCGCATGACACCGGGGAGAGCGGTGCTAATCGAACTCATGGCTCGATATCTTGCCGCAGTTTTGGACCCGTTCGTTTCTCTCCTGGAGATTCACAAATTGATGTATTTCATGCAGGAGGCAGGCGAAAACCTTAAGCTTAAGTATGAAAAGGGTACGTACGGACCATATGCGAGAAACCTGCGTCACGTGCTGTGCTTGATCGAGGGGCACTTCATCACTGGATATGGCGATGCCGAGGATCAGCCCGATAGGGCTATTGAACTCGTACCAAAGGTTTCGGAATTGGCAGAAACCTTTATCGCATCGCACCCGGATACCCAGGCTCGCTTTGACCGGGTGGGGCGATTAATACACGGATTCGAGACCCCCTACGGGATGGAACTATTGGCCACTGTGCATTGGGTCGCTACTCATGAAGAAGCTCGTTCTGCTGATGAGGCGATTGAAGCAACGTACCGCTGGAGCCAGCGAAAGCGGATATTCGATGACAAGCAAATTCGCCTCGCATGGCAGGTCTTGGTTGATCAGGGATGGCTAGCATCTGCGATAAGCGAACAGCCAATGCCTCCACATCCTGTTGGTCCGCTCCAAGACATTTATTGGGAGAAGCTTAAATGGGAAGAACCTCCAGATTCTGCACTGAAGGGATTAGAGGACGTCTATGTGATTAGCGACCGTTCCACGGTGGCTGCGTTCATTGAACAGAACCGGCTTCGTGGTCTCCTGCTGCAGGCGCGGGATCCGCTGAATGCTGTTTTTGGCGAAGCCGCAGTGAAGACGCTTACGCTTGTACACGACGATGAGGGATTTGACACACTCTTTTGTCTGATCTTGGTTTCCGGTGATATGAACGACGCGAGGCTCGCACTGCGATCTTTCGATCAGCGCTGGTGGCTGGCTCGTTCCCAACGAGCCGCTGGGAAGTTGAACTTCGACTTTGAACTTATTTGATGCCATTCGACTGGAACAAGTACTTCATCCTTGGCGAAGAGCTAGCTAATCGAGTGAATGCGGACGAGGCATCCAAGCGCACGGCGATCAGTCGTGCATACTACTGCGTCTTTAACCTCGCGTTCGCTCGGGCGGAGACAACTGCCGGGTCTTACCCCGGCGGGGAAAGCTACCATAACTGGTGCTGGAGTAAATACGAAAAAACGCGGGATAGGTCCTGCAACCAGCTTGGACACAGTGGGGTACGCATGAAAAGGTTGCGGGTGAAAGCTGACTACAAAGCCGCCGACGATCCCCGCCTGGATGATGAAGTCCTACGGATGCTGGAGGATGCGCGTCAGTTTATGATCGATCTTGCAGCCCTTGACCCCAGATACCCTCTGCCGTGATTCCTGTCCATAGCGAACAACACTTTCGACTGCATAAGCCAATACTGCCTGAGAACGCCCCTCTCGGAAACTGAGCCTCGCCCCGATTCGCGCGCTTCTTGGCCTCCGAAGATTCTTGGCGTATGATAAGCGGGGACATCTTTCGGCTGAGGGTGAACAGAAGCTTCTATGTTTGCGCGTCGCGCCAGAGTGCTTTGGCTGCTGCTCGTCGTTTCCGACGTGGTCCCGGTACTGCTGTCGTTTGAGATCGCGTACCTGGTTCGCGCTCGCTTGCCCGAGATGCGGCTGTTCTTCTTCACTCCGGCAGAAGCGGCGGGACTTCTGCTGACCGCGGCGGTGCTGTGGACCGCGTTTGGGATCGGCCTGGGGGTGTATCGGCGGCCGGAAAGCTTCGAAGTTCGCGGCATGATGCGCCTGACGGCGTTGCAGACACTGTGGTTTGCGGGCTCGCTGGCCACCGCCATCTACCTTTTGAAGCTCGGGGACATCAGCCGTTTCTTTGTCGCCCTCTTTCTGATCTTCAATTTCCCCTTGCAGATTGCCTACCGGCTGGCCGCGCGCCGGATGCGACGCTTCTTGCAGCAAGGCTTCGCGGGTCATCACTATTATCTGATTGTAGGAACCGGCCCCAAAGCAGTCGAGCTGGCGCAGTTGATCGAGAAGCACGAGGAGCACGGAGACCGCGTGGTCGGCTTTGTGCCGGAGCCGGAAGCCCCGCCGCTCGAACGGGGCGCGCTGGCCCGCGCGTATCCTGCGTGGTCCCTCGAGCAAGTCCCCCGGATGCTCGAAGAGCACATCGTGGACGAAATTATCTTTGCGGTTTCCAAGCCGCAGTTGGAGCGAATGGAGGACCTGTTCCTCATCTGCGAGGAGCAGGGGGTGAAGACCCGCGTGCTGGTGGACTTCTTTCCCCACCTCCGCTCCGACATCGCGCTCGAGAAGCTCGAGCACATGCCGCTGCTCACCTTCAGCAACGCTCCCGAAGATGAGTACCTGCTGTTTCTGAAGCGCGCCGTGGACTTGCTGCTCGGCTCCGCGCTGTTCCTGGTGGCCGCGCCGCTGATGGTGTTCGTCACGCTCCTGGTGCGGGTCACTTCGCCGGGTCCGGCCATCTACCGGCAACTGCGTTGCGGCCTGAACGGGCGGAAATTTTGGCTCTACAAGTTTCGCTCCATGTACCAGGACGCCGAGGAGCACCGGCAGCAGGTGGCGCACTTGAACGAAATGGACGGCCCCGTCTTCAAGAGTTCCCGCGATCCCCGCGTGACTTCCGTGGGGCGGATTCTGCGCAAGACCAGCCTCGACGAGCTGCCGCAGCTTCTCAATATTCTGAAAGGCGATATGTCCTTTGTGGGTCCGCGTCCGCCGTTGCCCCAGGAAGTGGCGCAGTATGAGAAGTGGCAGCGACGGCGCTTGCGGATGAAGCCCGGGCTGACCTGTCTGTGGGCGCTCGCGGGGCGCAATCAGCTCAATTTCGCGCAGTGGATGCAGCTCGACATGGAGTACATTGACAACTGGTCGCTCGGCCTGGACTTCATGATACTCCTCCGCACCATCCCGCGCGTCCTCTCCGGCCGCGGCGCAAGTTGACCCCTGCGGGCACGACCCTGCCACTGCTCCCAAGCGGACACTTCACGGGCTAACGACACCGCCTGCCTTTCTTCCTTGACAACCTCCGAAGTGCTGTGGTATCCAGGCTGCATTCAGCCGAGTTTTGGCGGTAATCGCACGAAACGTGGAGAGCTTTGCCTCTGGGAAGGCGAATGTGAGTAACGGAACGCGGAAATGTCATAGCTGGCCGGAGCGACTCTCCTTTTTTTGCCGACGGCGGGACTCGATCCCCGCGAAAGGGAGGTTTCGAGATGAGAAGTCGCTTGCTTGGTACGATGGTTGGGGTCCTGGCGGCAGTCGTTGTTTCGCCCCTTCTGCTCGCCCAAACCGCTCCGCCGTCGGGAGCCGCCACGGCCATCCCGGACCTGAGTGGAATTTGGGAACGGCGCGGGATGGGGCCTCGCCCCGAACCGGGGTTGGGGTCTGATGGTGCTCCCGAGTTTGGCCTCCTGAAGGAGGCGCCTCCGATGCTTCCCTGGGCGAAGCAGAAGTATGACGCCGTGCGCAATGGCGCCTTGCGAAACCCATACGACAAGGCCCTAGACGCATTCGATCCCGGTCAGTCCTGTTTCCCTCACGGTCCGACGCGGCTCTTCACCAACCCCCGCCCCTTTGAGATTCGGCAGTTGCCGGGCATGGTGTTTTTTCTGTTTGAGTTTGATCACTGGGTGCGGCGAATCTACCTGGATGGGCGGGGACATCCCGACGGCTACCCGATCACCTGGATGGGGCACTCGATCGGCAAGTATGAAGGGGACACCCTGGTCGTGGACACGGTGAATGTCAACGACCGGGCCTGGGTTGACGCCATGGGGATTCCCCATAGCACGGATTTGCACATTGTGGAGCGGTTCCGGCGGGTGGATCCCAAAACCTTGGAGGTCACCTTCCTGTTCGATGACCCGAAGACCTTTACTAAGCCTTGGACGGTTATAAGACTCTTCAAATTGCAGCCGCCGGACTACGAAGTTATGGAGCATGTCATCTGCGAGGACTGGCTGGAGATGGGAACAAAGAGGTAGCCGGGCTAGGTCGGATTGGCGGCCCAGGTCGGATGCTGGAACCATCCGCTGCGTTCATCAGTGCCGTCCGGCACCGAGAGAGGCAGTTTCTTCAAGGTGTCCCTTCAAGTGGGCAACCCTTGGGTGGGAACACCCAAATCGAAGCCTCCTCCCTCTCGTCTCTCCCAAAAATCATATCCCGGAAACTAGCTGCAACAAATAGATTCTAATATAGTTAAACTATTCTATGCGCTAAACCACACCGTGGCCCCCGGCGTGCCTCTTAGAGACAGGGCGGAGCGGGTCTTATCGGCCCGGCTTACCGTGACAGCGAGAACAGAAAGAGGGAACCTGCCATGCCGGACGTCGCGTATCGTCCCCGGTTGGTCTTTTGGGAGTTGACCCGAGGCTGCAACCTGCGCTGCATCCACTGCCGCGCCAGCGCCACCGAACTCTCCTCGCCGGACGATCTGAACTACGAAGAGTCGGTCCGGATCGTTGACCAACTCGCCGCTTATGCTCCCATGATTTTGGTGTTGAGTGGCGGCGAGCCGCTCTTTCGGCGGGACGTTTTCCAACTGGCTCGCCGGGCCACCAGCCTGGGAATCCGCGTCGCGCTCGGCACCAACGGGACGATGATCACGGCCGACATCGCCCGCCAAATTTCCGAGGCCGGCATCCGGCGCGTGGCCATCAGCCTGGACGGGCCGGACGCCGCCACGCACGATGCCTTCCGGGGCATTCCGGGGGCGTTCGAGAAAGCGGTTGAAGGATTCGAGCACCTGAAGCGGCTCGGCATGTCGGTCCAGATCAACACCTCGGTCGCCAAGCACAACGCCGCCAAGCTCCCGGAGACGCTCGATCTGGCGCTGCGGTTGGGCGCCGACGCCTTCCATCTGTTCTTGCTTGTGCCGGTGGGTTGCGGCGTGCAGATCGCCGACAAGCAGATGGTCGAGGCGGAGGAGTATGAACAAATCCTGAATTGGCTTTATGACCGCACGCTCGAAAACCGGATCGAACTCAAGGCCACCTGCGCCCCGCACTTCTTCCGCGTCGTGCGGCAACGCCGGGCCGAATCGCGGCAGCGCGGCGAGGCCCTGCCCGAGCTTCCGGCTCACGGGCACGGCGGCCACGCTCCGAGCGCGATGAACATGATGACGCGCGGCTGCCTCGCCGGAACCGGCGTCTGCTTCATCTCCCACAAAGGCGAGGTCTATCCCTGCGGCTACCTGCCGCTCGAAGCCGGAAGCCTCCACCGCCAGAGCTTCACCGAGGTTTGGGAGACTTCGCCGTTGTTTGCTTCGCTGCGAGACCTGGGCAACCTCAAAGGGAAATGTGGGATCTGCGAATTCCGCAACATCTGCGAGGGATGCCGCGCGCGCGCCTTCGGCTGCACGGGCGACTACCTCGCGGAGGAGCCGTTCTGCCTCTACACGCCGAGGGGCCAGCAGCCTCCGGTCTCGGTGTCGGCGCCGCAACTGCCGCTGGTTTCGCTCCAGGCCCATTCTTCATGACCGGCTCTCCCGAGCGGTGCCTCCGCCCCATGTCCAACGTCTCCCTGCCATCCGGATTTTGCATCTGTGTCGCTTCCGGCTTGGAGGAGCGCCCTCCGTGCGGGTATCCTATACGGGACGAGAGAACGAAGTCCGCAGAGGGGATACGGCGTGAAGCGTTGGTTGCGGGTGATGGCGGGAGGAGCGCTGCTGCTCGTGGGGTTGCTTGGCTGGGCCTTGCCGATCATTCCGGGCTGGCTCTTCGTGATCCCCGGTTTGATGCTCCTGGCCCGGGAGTTCCACTGGGCCCGGCGACTCCTGGAATGGTTCAAATCCCGCCTCCCCAAGAAAACAGTACAGGATTGATTCCGGCCGCTTCCGCCGATTGGCTTGCGGCAAATCCACGAAGGAACTACGAGGCGAACAATGGAAACAGCCGTCAACACAAAGCAGCACGTCCACTTTCTCTATGAGCAAACCGACAGCATCGCCCGCATCACCTTCAACCGCCCGGAGCGGCTGAACGCGCTCACGTTTGAGGTCTATGCGGAGCTGCGGGACACCTTTGCCGCGCTCAACCGCGATGACAGCGTGCGCGCCGTCATCATTACCGGGCAGGGGCGCGGCTTCTGTTCGGGCGGCGACGTCGAAGAGATCATCGGCCAGCTTCTGGTGCGCCGGGGCAAGGGCATGACGGAGTTCACCCGCATGACCGGCGAGTTGACGCGCAACATCTGCGAGCTGCGCAAGCCCGTCATCGCCGCGCTCAACGGGGTCACGGCCGGGGCGGGGGCCGCCATCGCTCTGGCGAGCGATTTTCGCATCGCCGCCGAAGGAATCAAGATGGCGTTTCTCTTCAACAAGGTGGGCTTGGCCGGAGCCGACATGGGAGTCGCTTGGCTCTTGCCGCGCCTCGTCGGCACGGCCCGCGCAATAGAAATCCTCTATCTAGGCGGGACCGTCACCGCGGAGCGAGCCCTCGAAATCGGCCTGGTGAATCGCGTGGTCAAGAAGGAAGATTTGGAGCGGGAAGCCACGGCGCTCGCGCAGACCCTCGCCGACGGGCCGACCTTTGCCATCGGCATGACCAAGACGCTGATCTACAACGAGTGGAATATGCCGCTGCCGGCCGCCATCGAAGCCGAGGCCGAAGCGCAAGCCATTTGTATGCTGACCGAGGATTTTGAAGAAGGCTACCGCGCCTTCAAGGAAAAACGCCCGCCG
>MEKR01000163.1 GCA_001767035.1 Acidobacteria bacterium RIFCSPLOWO2_02_FULL_61_28 | reverse complement strand
ACATAGACCTCGTTTTCGGAGGGGCAGGACACGCCATGCGGCCAACTGAATGTTCCGAGAATCTTACCGGATTTTCCGAACACGCCAATAACCTTGCCGTCCAGGGTCAGCTTGTAAAGCCGGCCCGGGAACGCGTCCACGCTGTAGATGTATTGGGTGGGACCCGGCGTGATGCAAATCGCCCAGGGAGCGCCGGCGGCGAACGAGCCGGTCTTGGGCAGAGGCGAGGGCGTGTTGCCGACCGGGTTCTTGGCTCCCGGAGGAACGGGGAGATCAATCTTGATGGTCCGGAGGTGCTTGCCGTCGCCGTCGAACACTTGAATGCGCGCGTTGCCCCGATCCGCGACGTACACGATCCCTTGGTTGTCAACGGCGATATTGTGCGGGGTGTTGAACTGGCCGGCTTCCGCGCCCCGCGTTCCCCAGGCCTTGACCCAGTCCCCGTTCTTGTCAATTTTGGCGACGCGCGAGTTCACGTAGCCGTCGCTGACGTACATGTTGCCCGCGGCGTCCCAGGCGATATCGGTCGGCCAGTTGAAGGAGTTTTCGTTGCCAACCGGGGGCGGGACCTTGCCGGCATTGACGGCCTCGGACGTAAGCTCGTAGTCGCGTTCCGCATTGGGCCGCACTTCAAACGGCCTGCGCCCGAGCACCATCGTCACGTAGCCTTCCGGATTGAACCGCATGATAATGCTCGTCGCCCGGTCCACCACCCACAGGTTGTCGTCCCGGTCGAACCGGATGCTGTGCGGGTACGCCAGTCCCCACGCGCCCTTGCCGATCTGCCGCAGGTAGTTGCCCCGCGCGTCGAACTCCAGCACTTGCGCGGCGACCGGCGCGAAGGCGTGACCGGAGATTCCGGAATGCGACAGCATGAAGATATGTCCCTTGGAGTTGACCGCGACCGACGTCATCTCGCCGGGAACGATCTGGTCGGTGGGGTACTTGAAGAAGTTCGGCACGGACTCGAAGGGGAGTTCGGGCACAGACTGTTGCGCGAACGCGGGCGCTGCCAACAGCGCAAGCAAGATAACAAACAACCGTTTCATGATAACCTCCTGGAAGCGAGTGACCGATGGGCCGATTGAGGACGCTTTCCGGCTACCCGCTCTTAGTTTAATCTTTACCAAATCAGCTTCAATCCAAACTGCACTTGCCGCGAGGTCGTGGCCGTGGTGCTGATGACTCCAGCCGAGGCCACGAAGGCCCCGGTTTGCGTGAACAACGGAATGCTCGGCGGGGCGATGTGCTGCCAACTTGACCTTGGTGTTTCTCTCCAGATTGCCTGCGTGGGGACCGGTCGCGGCGCGATGTCGGATGATGAACAGGAAAGGGTCGAGTCCCCATCGAGCCGTCACGCGAATGCTCGCGCGGCCCGCTCCGCGGGATACAGCGGTCCCCTTGGGCCACGCGAGAAATCAGTGAGCGCGCCTTATTCCTTCCACGCCGCGTATACGGGCTTGCCGACCAGCTTAGCCGGGTCCGCGCCCCTCCGGGGCCGGAACTTCATGGCGCGCCCGATGAACAGTTCGGCCATGTACAGATTGCCCTCCTGGTCTACGCTCAGACCATGCACGCCATCTGTGCCGCCGGGGAACTGTCCCTCACTGCCCCAGGCATACTGCAAATATCCCTGCGTATCCCAGGCGATGATCTTCCGCGTGGTGGCGTCGGCGCCCCATAACTTTCCTTCAGAAAAGTAGATGGTGTAGATGGACCCCACGGGGCCGATGCTCCACTGGTCAAGGAATTTGCCGTTCTCATCAAAGACCTGGATGCGGCGGTTGGCCCGGTCGTTCACATAGACCCGCCGCGTCTGGGGATCGGTGGCAACGCCATGCACCGTGTTGAAGTAGCCCGGGCGCGTGTCGGGAGGCCGCCCCTGGCCCGCTGAGCCCTTCTGCCCCCAGTCCATCAGGAACTTGCCGTCTTTGTCGAATTTCGCAACGCGCGTGTTGGCGTAGCCGTCCGACACGAACATGCTCCCGTCGGGCAGCCAGGCCAGGAAGGTCGGGCGGTTGAAATGTGTGGCATCGGAGCCGGGTATACCGACCGTGCCGACCGTCTGCACCAACTGCTTCCCGTCGCTGGAGAATTTATAGAGGGCGTGCGATGCGTCGTCAACAATCCAGACGTGCTTTTGCGGGTCGTAGGGGCTGACATAAGCGGAATGCGGCCTCCGCAACAGTTTCTTGTCCCACTGGGCCCAGATCTCGGTTTCCGGGAGAATGTTTCCGGCAGCGTCCACCACGACGATGCAATGCTCCCAGCGGGCGTCCACGCCCACCTTGCCTTTCCATTCCGCCGCCGGCTCCCCTGGCCCCAGGGCGCCATATCGTGTCGTATCCCCGCCTCCACCCGGCAGGGCAGAATACGGGCCTTGCGAACCGTTCCGGATCGGGTACTGACTCACGGGAAAACCGATGCTCGGCCCGATCTGGGGAAGCGCAATCACCTCCCGCGGTCTTTCCACGACCGGCAATTCGCCGCGCTGGATGATGAAGACCCGGTTCGGGTTCTGGGCAAAGATCCCCTGCACCGTGGACCACGACCATTTTTCATGCCCTGGCAACGTGGTCATGGGCTTCGGCCAGTCGGCCACCACTTCGTAGGGTCCGGTGTAGTCCTGGCCGCCTTTCTCTCCCGGAACCGCAGCAAACCCGCTTCCGGCTCTGGTCTGTCCCTGCACGGGTACCGGCCTGGTGCTCAGCAGGAAACCGACCACGAAAACAATCGCAATTCCTATCAAAACAACAACTCGCTTATACATGAGATTCCTCCCAACTATCAATTTTTCATCCCGAACGATTTTTTCCGAAAGACTCAGCACTCCTGAGCGCACTCTCTGGTCGTCCTGGAAACGCTGCCAATCATACGATTCGGGCTGCTGGCCATCGTGCCGAATGGCCTACGGGAGCACGTCTACAAAACGGGTCCTTTTATTTCTCTACAGAAGGATTTCACTTCTCAACGTTTCGTAAGGAAAAAATGAAGATTCATCTCGGGACGGTTCTGCTCCCGGGCCAGGAGCGCCCCGCAGAAAACGCGAAGTCCCCCGAGGAACATCTCTATGGATTCCCTCAAGGGCAAACCCCATAGGTCTTATAGCAACCCCGCTTCTCGATATCGGGTACGTCCTCCAGTTTTTCAGGAACGAAACCATGGCGATTCGGCATTTCCACCTTCGGGAGCGTCTCGCGGTCCAGGACAGTCTCTTCCTTGACCACGTCAGCCTTAAAGAGGATGAAGGCAACGAGGGCGTACGCTTCGTCATCGGTGAGCGTTCCGGGTTGCATCAAGGGCATGCCGCGCCGGACGATGTTCCATAGCGTTGTGGGATACGCGTAATATTTCGCAGCACCGGGGAAGGGATTTGTGTCCCAGAGGGGCGTGCCCTTTGCCGCCAGCACCCAACCACGGAAGAAAGACCCGGTGCCGGGAGCCGCGTCAACCCCCTCCAAATTAGGCCCGTGGCACATCGCGCACTTGACCGCAAAGATCGCTGCCCCCTGCTTGGCGGTGCCCCTCCCCGGCGGGAGTTCCTTTCCCGAGGGCCCCGTCGTGACGTCCCAGGCCCGGATTTCCTCCCGCGTCGGGGTCCTGCCGATTCCCTCATAGGGGCGTGTCTGCGCCAGAGCAGCGATCCCGCAGAGCGGGACGCCACTTGTTACGAGAGCCATCACGGCCACGAAGCGATTAAATCGAAAGGATCGCATTGGTAACCCTCCCATCTCGGTCTACCTTCCAGGGTTGAATCACATTGAAGCGCCAAACAAACGCCCGAGGGGCCTTGAAATAGCCCGGCTGGACGCCCCAGACTTTTTCCATCTGGGCTGTCGTCGGCTGCGTAGTGCCCCGATCGTCCGTGCAGCGGCTGGCGAGCATCACCTCTTCTCCATTCCACTGCCAGGGGAAGACAAACCGGGTGAGCGCCTTGGAAAATACCGGTTCCTGAACCTGGGCGTCCCTCCAGGTGCGTCCGCCGTCGGTGGTGACTTCCACCCGGCGGACTTTGCCTCCTCCGGACCAAGCGATGCCTTTGATCTCGTAGTATCCACGGCCGGACAGGGGATGCGTGGGGGAAGGTCGGAGAATAACCGATTTTGGTTGCATCTCGAACAGGAACCAGCGGACCTTATTGTCCGGTCTCAGTTGGGTGTACACTTTGGCTTCCCGGTGGAAAATAGCCGGCTCGTTGGTCACCTTGATCCGCTGCAGCCGCTTGATGTTGGCGGTGCCTTCCCAGCCGGGAAGCAGCAGCCGGATGGGGAAACCTTGCTCCGGACGCAGCGGCTCGCCGTTTTGGCCGTAGGCCACGATGGCGTCGTCCATGGCCTTAAACATCGGAACGCTCTTGGAGTGGTTGTAGGAATCATCCGATTCCGCCCAGATCCAGCTCGCCCCTCGTTGCACGCCGGCCATCTCGAGCAACGTGGACATCAGCACCCCGGTCCATTCGCTGCAACTAAGCTCCCCAAAAATATCCCCGGGGGTCGCCCACGGCTCGTGCCGGGCATGGTGGTTCGGGGTGCCGTTGGAGTTGCACTCGACGGTATGAACCCGCGATACGGAAGGCAGTCGTCTCAGATCGTCCACTGTGAGCATCAGCGGACGGTCCACCATGCCGTGGATCATCAGGCGATGCTGCCGCGGGTCTATTTCCGGGATTTCGAAGGTGTGCTCATCCATGAAATGCAGCGCGGTCGGCGTAATGATCCCTTCTTGATCCTGAAGCGGAGACAGGAGCGAGAAAAACGGAGTCTTGACCGTGGTGGGCGCGGGGCAACTTACGCCGTTGGTGCCGATCCGGGACGAGGTCACGTACTTGGATCGAAGGCCGTACAAGCGGTAGTCTTTGTCGCGGGTCCCATACCGTGCGCCGCCCATGCCCCGGGCCCTCCGCTGGTAATCCGCCCACTGGGGTGTTCCGGTCCAGTCCACCACCAGGTTTCCTTCCGGGTCGCGCAACGGGGCTCCGGTCCACGGGTCCCGCAGGACGGCGGTTTGCGGTACGGATTCTTCAGGCACGTAGCCGGGCGCTCCGCCCAATCCGGGCATCACGGACTGGCCGCCCGCGGGCCGAATTCCTCCCACCGCCGCCAAACCAGCCACCGCGGCGCCCTGCTGCAGGAATCGTCTCCGACTCGATTTCCTCGGAATGGTCATATTTTCCTCCTTCTTCTTAGAGCCACGCTAGCGGGAATTCCCAGCAGGAATCGTCGTGAGGAACTGCCCCGCTGGGGTTCGCAGGGCACGTCCCCGAAACAGCATTTCTGGTTAGCGGCCCAGGCATTGCAAGGCCACGGAAAACAATGGTAAGGAACGAGTCTCTTCGTTCCTGGGGATCGCTCTTCTCAACGTTGCGGAAGGAGAAATGAACTCTTATTACATGTTAGATGGGGCAGTTCCGCTCCAGGAGCCGAACTGCCCCACAGGAAACACCCGTCCCGCAGGGAACGGCTACGTACCGTCCTTCACGGGCAAACTCCGTAGGGCAGTCGGCAACCCCGCTTGTCCCAATCTTGGAGATCCTCGATCCTGTTCGGAACGAATGCATCCCGGTTCGGCAATCTCACTTTCGGGAGCGTCTCGCGGTCCATGACATCTTCTTCTTTAATGAGGTTGTTCTTGAAAAGGACATAGGCGGTCAGAGAGTAGACCTCGTCCGGGGTGAGCGAGCCGGCTCGAAACTGGGGCATGTAGACGGCGATGGCGTTCCATATGGTCGTCGGAAACGCGAAGTAGAATGACCCCGATATGATTTCTGGCGGAGCATTCGGGTCCCGCGGGCCGGACTGCCATTTGGGCGTGGCGTTGCCGCCCCCCAGACGAGCCGCCTTGAAGAACGTCTGGCTGCTAGGAGCTCCCGTGATCCCCTCGCCGTTTTGCCCGTGGCACATGGCGCACTTGATTGCATAGATCCCCGCTCCTTGTTTTGCTGTCCCCTTCCCAGACGGGAGGTCCTTTCCCGAAGGACCGGCGCCTTTGTCCAGGACCGCGAGTTCTTCCGGGGTTGGGGCCCTGCCGATTCCACTAAGGCTGGGTGTTTGCGCCAGCGCCCCAACGCAGCCGGCTACGAATACGGCCATCCCGGCCACGAAATGCTTAAACGGTAAATATCGCATTAGTAACCCTCCCATCCCCGGCTACTTTCCAGGGTTGAATAACATTGAAGCGCCAAACGCTGCTTCGGGGGGTCTTAAACCATTCCGGCGTGGTCCCCCAGTGTTTGGCAAACTCGGCGATCGTCGGTTGAAGAGCGCCCTGGTCATCCGTGCAGCGGGAGGCGAGCGTCACCTCTTCTCCGTTCCAAGTCCAGGGAAAGACGAAGCGGGCAATCGCCTTCGGAAACACCGGCTCCTGAAGCTGCGCGTCTTTCCAGGTCCGGCCGCCATCGGTGGTGATTTCGACTCGGCGGACTCTGCCCTGGCCAGACCAGGCCATGCCCCGGATTTCGTAGTATCCGCGACTGGGCACAGGATGACTGGGGCCCGGCCGCAGGATGACCGACTTGGGGGGCATCATGAATTGGAACCAGCGGATTTTGCCGTCTCCTCGGATCGTAGTGTAGATTCGCGCTTCCCGGAGGAAGGGGCCCGGCTCGTTGGTCACCTTGATGCGGGCCAGCCGCTTAATGTTGGTGACTCCTTCCCAGCCGGGAGTCAGCAACCGCAGGGGGAAACCCTGCTCGGGACGCAGCGGCTCGCCGTTCTGGCCGTAGGCCACGATCGCGTCGTCCATGGCTTTCGGCAGCGGAACGCTCTTGGTATGGTTGGTCGAGTCCTTCGCTCCCGCCCAGATCCAGCTCGCCCCCCGTTGCACACCGGCCATCTGGAGCAACGTGGAGAGCAGCACGCCGGTATATTCATTACAACTGAGCTCTCCATAAATATCGCCGGGGGTCGCCCACGGCTGCAGCCGGTTCGAGTGATTGACGGTGCCGTTGGAGTTGCACTCGACGGTATGAATCCGCGACACGGAAGGCAGACGCATCAGGTCTTCCATCGTGAACGTCAGCGGTTTGTCCACCATCCCCTGGATCGTGAGCGTATGCGTTTTCGGGTCAATGTCGGGGATCTCGTAGCCGTGCTCATCCATGAATGAGAGCGAAGTAGGCGTAATGACCCCCATTTGATCCTCCAGCGGAGACAGCAAGGAGAAGAACGGGGTCTTTATATTCGTAGGCATCGGGCAGTTCGCGCCGTTGGTGCCGATGCGGGTCGAGGTCACGTACCGGGAGCGATAGCCGTAGAGGCGGAAGTCTTTGTCGCGTGTTCCGTAGAGCGGACCCCCGAGGCCCCTGGCTCCCTGGCGGTATTTTTCCCACTGCGGTGATCCGGTCCAATCCACCACCGGGTTTCCCTCCGGATCGCGCAGTGGTTCTCCGGTCCAGGGGTCGCGCAAGATGTTCTGTTGGGGAATGGACCCCTCGGGCACCCATCCGACTTGCCGTTCGCCCGCCGGCAGGCCGAACGCTTGCTGGGCTTGCGCGGATCGGATTCCTCCCACAGCCGCCAAACCGGCCAGCGCGGCGCTCTCTTTCAAAAATCGCCTCCGGCTCGATGGCTTCAAATTCTTCTGTTCTTCCTTTGAATTCATGTTTTCCTCCTATGACTGCTTGGAGCAATGGTACATCACTAAGAAATGAGCTTCAACACTAAAACACAATCTTCAGGGCAAGCTGAATCTGCCGCGATTCTCTCACCGTGCTGAGGATTCGCCCACCGGTGGCGGCGAAAGCGTTGACGTCGGGCAGGTCGAAATTGACCCGGTTCAGAATATTGAAAACTTCCGCCCGGAATTCCAGGCTCCCGCTCTCTCCCAGGAATCGCAGAGGAGTGTTCTTCCTCACGGAAAAGTCCACGTTGGCAAGCCCCGGTCCCCGGACGATATTCCTGCCCGCGTTGCCCAGGAATCCCACGGGCTGCTCGACGAACGCGCAGGGATCAAACCAGCGGTCCGCCGTGCCCAGACGCCCTGCCGGGATATTCCGGCATCCAGCGGTGTTCCCGCTGGTAATATCTGCGGCCTTCACCCCCGGCGCCAGGTCGGGCCGGTCAAATTCAACCCCACCGAGGACCCCGGATGACGAGCGGTTGCTGCCGACGTTTATGTTCAAAGGATAGCCGGTTTGCAGGGAGAGGATTCCACTTATCTGCCAACCGTTCAGCAGGGCCCCGGCAACGCCTCCTCCATCCACGAGGTTCGGCAACCGGTAAATGGAATTGAACCGCCAGTTGTGGCTCACGTCGAAGGCGGCCACGCCCCGGTCGCTCTTCCGATTGCTGGGATCCTTGAGGGTGCTGGCGCCCGAGGTTTGGCCTTGCGGCTCGTCAATGACCTTCGCCCAGGTATAGGAGCTCTGGAACTGCCACCCGCGGCTCAACCGCTTCTGCACTTCGACTTGCAGTCCGTTGTACCAGGAATTGGATGCCGCGGTATAGAGCTGATACATGCCCCAGTCGGGACGGATCCGGCTGTCTCCTTGCATCCAGCACTTCACCCCGGCGAGCCTTGTCAACGTTGACGCACGGGGATCGTTCGGAGCCACACATAGCCTCCCGGCGGGTCCTGCCACGGCAATGCCGCCCGGCACGACCGGGTTGCCGTCGGTGGTCCCCGCCAGGTTGAGGCCGCGCGAGCCGACATATCTCAACGACACAGACATGTCTCCGGGCAACTGGCGCTCCACACCCAGGTTGTAGTGCAGCATGTGAGGCTGCTGCATACGATAATCCAGACTCATATTCGCATCTGCCATACAGGGAACCCCAGGCGCGACGCCCTGGCAGGGCGGGTCATATCTCAGAGGAAAGCCAAACGCGGCGACGGCCGGAGGGCCTCCCTGAACGCGGAAATGACACGTGGGCGCACTGCAAGCGCCCTGGATCAGCGAGAAGGCCTGGGCGTTCATGTCATAGAGCAAGCCAAAACCGCCCCGCACGGCCGTCTGTCCGTCTCCCCGCACGTCCCAGGCAAAGCCGAACCGCGGGCCAAAGTTGCGCAGGGTCGGGTTTTTCACAAAATTGTGACCCAGCGTGGGTCCGGGATCGTTGCGAATGTCCCGGAAACTCACCCCGCGACCAAACCGTTCGTCAATTTCCCTGGCGACCTCGTAGCGCAGCCCCAGGTTCAAAGTGAGGTTAGAAGTCGCCCGGAAGTCATCCTGCACGTAAAATCCGAAAGTCCAATGATGGTATGTACGATCCAGGGGAACGTCATGAATCGCCGCGCGCAGGGATGCCGGCTGACCTCGCAGAAACGCCCCTGGGCCGCCGCCCGTCTGGGGGGGGCCCGCAAAAATCGCCCAACCGCGTGTAAAGTAGGGGTTCTGGAACATATACCGAATGTTGTTGACGAGGCCGCCGAACTTCAGCGCGTGGCGGCCCCGCGTGTAGAACATGTCGTTGCCCAAAACGTAGATATTTTTCTTGTAATGGGTGAAGCTGTAAGCGAGCGGGCCAAAGTTCGTCAGGCCGCTGGTGGAAATGAACGGGGTGCCCGCGACCGGCATATAGGGGGTCTTTGGCAAGAACCAAAGTTCCGGGGGAAGGACACCTGCCCCCGTAGTCGAATTCGTGAGGTCGTTGTGGCTATAAGAAAGCCGGAAGGTGT
This sequence comes from Acidobacteria bacterium RIFCSPLOWO2_02_FULL_61_28, assembly GCA_001767035.1. GTDB lineage: Bacteria > Acidobacteriota > Terriglobia > 2-12-FULL-54-10 > 2-12-FULL-54-10 > 2-02-FULL-61-28. The sequence continues at coordinate 7,545 of MEKR01000163.1, read as the reverse complement.
TCAACAACGTAGGCGAGAAGATGTGGTCCCACGCCATGGTGGCGAACTGGTCCCGGCTGGTCCGTATCGAGTCAAACTGCGGCAGGTTCTCCGGAAGGACTACGTGGGCGTCCTGGATGGTGTAGCGGCCAAACAACGTGTCCGTATCGGAGAAGGTTCGATCCACGCGTGCCTGTCCGTAGTCCAGCCGGCTTCTCCGATTGAAGGGGTAGACGAATAGGTCGGACCCCAGATTGGGCGCTGGGTAAAACTCCCTCATGAGCCGCACCATGTTCGGGTTGGCAGGTGCTCCGCCGGTACAAGCGGTGGGCGTCTCCCGGCACGTGGTAGAGAATACGGGCAAGATTTGAGACTCCCCCTTCGCCTCCCGAATCCCTTCGTAAGCCGAGTGGAAAAATGTCCGGTCCCGCTGGATCGGCCCGCCCACAGCGGCCCCAAAATTGTTCCGCGCAAAGTTCGGGAGGCGCCGGCGGCTGGCGGCCGTCTTATAGTCGAAGAAATTGCGGGCGTCCATGGCGCTGTTGCGCAGGTATTCAAAGAGAGATCCATGAAAGTCGTTCGTCCCGCCCTTGCTCACCATGATCGTCTGGCTGCCCATGGCCATCCCGTATTCGGCACTGAAGGAATTGGTGAGCACACGATACTCGCGAATTCCCTCCACGCCCGGGGTATCGCCGCTGGTGGCCGCCGGAGTGCCGCCGTAGGCGTTCAGCATCTCCGCGCCGTCCAGGATCCAGCGGTTGGAAAACACGGGCGCGCCGTTAGTGCTGAGCCAAACCCCATATTGGACGGTCTGGACGCGGGCTCCGGGTTGCGCCTGGACCCCCGCCTGGAGCAGGGACAAGTCAATGAAATTTCTTCCGTTCAGGGGCAGGTCGGCCACCCGCTGCTCGCTCACCAGGCCGCCCAAGGTGCCGGAAGTCGTGTTGACCAGCGGAGCCTCCGCCGTCACCGCCACCGTCTGCGTGACCGCTCCCACCTCCAGAGAGAAATTGACGACCGCCTCCTGGGCTACTGCGAGCGTCAGCCCGCTGCGAACTGCCGTTTGAAATCCGCTCTGTTCCACGCGGACTTCATAGCCGCCCACCGGCAATCCGGAGAAGCGGTAGGAGCCGTCTCCGGCGCTGACGACCGTTCGGGTTTGTCCCGTTTCGGTACTGCGCGCGGTCAGGCTGGCGCCGGGCACAACCGCTCCGCTGGCATCCTTCACCGTTCCGAGAATCGTCGCGGTTGGAAGTTGCGATAGAGCCGAGTGCTCCACGATTGCGAACGCGAGCAGCACAACTAGCCCGCAGAGTAACTTGGGCAACGCCCCAGATAGTATTCGTGACATAAGATGTTCTCCTTCCACAGCGTTTGACTGACCTTATTTCATTAGTGGGATTTTACCACTGACGGGCTTTATGTCAAGGGCAAACTCCGTATGTTTTATAGCAACCCCGCTTCTCGATATCGGGGATGTCCTCGAGCTTATCCGGAATGAACGAATGACGATTCGGCATTTCCACCTTCGGCAGCGTCTCGCGGTCCATGACGGTATCTTCCCTGATGAGGTCGTTCTTAAACAGGATATAGGCTGTCAGAGCGTACGCCTCGTCGGGCTGGAGCGAGTAAGGTTGATAGGGGGGCATGGCGCGGTAGATGTAGTCAAATACCGTCGTCACAAACGCAAAGAACTTTATGCCGGAAGCTGGGGCGGCCCAGGTGGGCGGGCCTGCTCCCGCCAGACGGGGACCGCCGATCAAGGCGCCGGTACCGGCCATCTGGCGGACCCCTTCCATATTTTGCCCGTGGCAATAGGCGCACTTCCTCGCATAAATCGCCGCGCCTTCCTTGGCGGTTCCCCTCCCCGGCGGGAGTTCCTTTCCCGTAGTGCCGACCGTGCGATCCACGGCGGCCATTTCTTCTGCGGTTGGGGTCCTGCCCACATTCGCAATGGCGGGCGTCTGCCTCTGCGCCTGCCGAGCCGGCTGGGTCTGCGCCAGCGCCGCAATCCCGCAGAGCGTGACCACTCCGCCGAACACGATGATCACTGCCGCAAAGCGATTAAATGGAGAAAATCGCATTGGTCACCTTCCCGTCTCCGGCGATCTTCCAAGGTTGAATCACATTGAAACGCCAGGTACTCGAGGTTGGCTTTCTGAACCAATCCGGTTCGACCATCCAGACTTTGGCCATCTGGGCTAACGTCGGTTGCGTGGTGCCCCGATCATCCGTGCAGCGGGACGCGATCATCAGCTCTTCTCCGTTCCAGGTCCAGGGGAAGACAAACCGGGTAGCCGCCTTCGAATACACCGGCTCCTGAACCTGCGCGTCTTTCCAGGTCCGGCCGCCGTCGGTGGTGATTTCCACGCGGCGGACTTTGCCCCCGCCGGACCAGGCAATGCCCCGCATCTCATAGAATCCCCGACTGGGGAGTGGGTATCCGGGAGAGGGACGGGTGATGATGGATTTCGGTTGCATCTCGAACTGGAACCAGCGGATTTTGTTGTCCGGCCGCAGACTGGTATAGGTGCGGGCTTCCCAGCGGAAGAGACCCGGCTGGTCGGTCACCTTGATTCGGATCAGCCGCTTCACGTTGGTGACTCCTTCAAAGCCGGGAGCCAACAGCCGGATGGGGAAACCCTGCTCGGGTCGCAGCGGCTCGCCGTTTTGGCCGTAGGCCACCATGCAATCGTCCAAAGCCTTCCACAGCGGAACGCTCTTGGTGTGGTTCCGCCGATCTTTCGCTTCCGCCCAGATCCAGCTCGCCCCTCGTTGCACGCCGGCCATGTCGAGCAACGTGGAGAGCAGCACACCGGTCCATTCACTGCAACTGAACTCCCCGTAGATATCCCCTGGGGTCGCCCACGGCTGAATCCGGTTGGCGTGGGACAGGGTGCCGTTGGAGTTGCACTCGACGAAATGGACCCGGGATACCGAAGGCAGGCGCATCAGGTCTTCCATCGTCAACATCAGCGGATGGTCCACCATGCCGTGAATCAGAAGACGATGCTGCCGAGGATCAATGTTGGGGGCCTCGAAACTGTGGTCATCCTGGAAATGCAGGCCGGCGGGGGTAATAACCCCCAGTTGATCCTGAAGCGGTGACAAGAGCGACAAGAAGGGGGTCTTGACCGTGGTCGGCGCGGGGTTGAAGGAGCCTTCGGTGCCGATGCGGAACGTGGTCACGTACGGGGAGCGATAGCCGTAGAGGCGATGGTCTTTTTCGTTTCCTCCGTAGAGGGGGCCGCCCATGGCCCGGACGTGATCCTGGTAGGCCTTCCACTCGGGCGTTCCGGACCAGTCCGCCACCACGTTTCCCTCCGGGTCCCGCAGCGGCTCCCCGGTCCAGGGGTCACGGATGATTGCGGAGTCGGGCGGATTGGTCAGTTTGACCCTCTCCTGGCCGCGTGCGGTCTCGATCCTTCCCACCGCCGCCAACCCGGCCAACGCCGCTCCCTGTTTCAGAAATCGTCGCCGGCCCGATGGTTTCGACTTCATATATTCCTCCTCTGAAAACGATGCTCCGGTCGCGATGGCAACGCAAGCAGTTTTTTCATTCCTAGAACGAAAGCCGCAGCGCAAGCTGAACCTGCCGCGCGGTGGTCCTGGTGGCGGTAATTCTCCCTGCGGTGGCCAGCGGGTTCTCCGCGGCCGCTCTTCCGGCAAAAACCGAGGCCGACGGATCCTGGAAGTTTACGCGGTTAAAAATATTGAAAAACTCCGCCCGGAATTCCAGTTGTCCGCTTTCTCCCAAGAATCGCAGGGGAGTATCTTTCCGCAGCGAAAAATCCACGTTCGCCAGACCCGGCCCCCGGACGATATGGCGGCCGGCGTTGCCCAGGTACCCAGGCAGCGGAAGCGTGAAGGCGCAGGGATCATACCACCGCCAGCGGTCGCCCAAGGCGGTTCCGGCCGCAATCGCTCCCGTGCCTGTTCCACAACCGCGCGAGACACCCGAAGTAATCTCTGAGGTCTTCACGCCCGGCGCCAGGTCGGGACGGTCCCGGACCAACTGTCCGCCGAGGCGGTTGGAGCGCGAGCGGTTGAACGACATGGTGGCGTAAACCGGATAGCCCGTCTGCAGCGAAAGAATTCCCCCAAGCCCCCACCCATTCAACAAGGCCGCTGCCACGCCGCCCGAGCCACCCCGGTCCGGCAAACGATACATGGCGTTGAAGCGCCAGTTGTGGGACACGTCAAACTCGGCCGGCCCCCAGTCCCGCATAATATCGCTGGGGTCCATCACCACGCCTTCATCTCCTACCCCTTGCCCGGAAGGCAGATTCAGCACTTTTGACCAGGTGTAGGAACTCTGCAACTGCAATCCGCGGCTCAACCGCTTGAGCGCGCTGAACTGCATCGAGTTGTACCAGGAACTGGCAGCCGCCGTGTACAATTCATAGTCATTCCAGTTACGGTTGACCCGAGGATCGGTGCCGGTCCAGAACTTCTGTCCGTTTACAACCTGCGGAACGGTCGGATTGCCATCGGTCCTCATATAGAGATTCAGGCCGCGCGAACCGGCATAGGCCAGAGTGACGGCTGTATCCCAAGGCAACTGCCGCTCCACCGTCAGGTTGTATTGCAGCATATGGGGCTGCTGGGCATGATAGTCCATCCCCTTGAGGGACCTCCCCGCAAATTGCGGCGGGAAAACCAAAGGAAATGAGGTAAAGGGAGCAGGGTTCGGAACCGTCGTCAGGTTGCACAAAGGCACGCTGCAAATGCCCCGCAGCATGTTCCCGGCCAGGTTGCCCAAGTCGTAGAGCAACCCGAAGCCGCCTCGAACCGCCGTCCTGCCGTCGCCCCGCACATCCCAGGCAAAGCCAAAGCGTGGGCCGAAGTTGCGCAGGCTCGAGTTCTTAAAGACCGTGCGACTCACCGTTACCTTGTCGTCATTCCGAATATCCACCAAGGCCGTGGCCCGCCCCTGCCGGTCCTGGAATTCCGTTGTGACCTCATAACGCAACCCGAGGTTCAGCGTGAAGTTCGACCGCACACGGACGTCATCCTGGAGGTAGAAGGCGAGAATCCAATGCTGGTACGTCCGGTCCGGGGCGATGTAGCGTTGATCGACAGTGGCAGGGACAGCCGCGACATAGGTGCTGGCTTGACCTTGCAGAAAACCAGCCAGATTCGCAAAGTTCACCTGCCCTCGGGTTTGGTTGTAGTTCATGAGCCAATAGCGGTAACGATTGATAAGCGTGCCGAATTTCAGCGCGTGCCGGCCTCGCGTATAGAACAGGTCGTCGCTCCAAATGAAAGAATCCTTCTTGTAGGAGGTAGGAGAAGGAACCTCCGGCCCCCAGGTCGTGAGGCCCCCGATGACGTTCGAACCCAACCCTTCCGCGAAATCCGGCAAGCCTCGCACAAGCCAGGATTCCGGGCCGAGCAGTTTCAGATTGGCCGACCGATTCGTCAAGGTCATGCGGCTATAGGAGACCCGGAAGGTGTTCAACAAGGCGGGAGTGAATACGTGGCTCTCCGACAAGGTCGCGAAATGATCCCGGCTGGTCCTGGCTCTCGTGAATTGAGGATAGTTCAGAGAAACCACCTGCTCACTGTCATAGATCGTGTAACGGAAAAACGCGCTGTCGCTGTCCGAAAAGGTCTGATCGCCCCGAACCTGTCCCCAGTTCTCCGTGGTTGGCTGACGATAGGGGAACGTGAATTGGTTGTTGGGCAGATTGGGGGGCGCATAAGCTGGCAGGAAAGGCGCCATCGCGGGAGAGATCGTCACCGAATTCGTGTTGGGACCCGAGGGATTGGCGCCGAGTTGAGGGCAGGGCCCAACGGACCCCGCGGGCAGGGTGCCCTGGCCGTTCCAGACCACCCTGCCTCCCGGACCGCGGCAGTCCGGGCCAATGGCGTCCAGGATCTGGCTCAGGCCCAGGCGCTCCCGCAAGCCCTCATAAGACAGATGGAAAAAGGTCTTGTCCTTGACGATCGGGCCGCCGAACGAGCCTCCAAAGTTGTTTCTCGTGAACTGCGGCAGACGGCGCTGCGAAGCGGCGGTCTTGTAATCGAAGAAATTGCGGGCGTCCAGGGCGCTGTTGCGCAGGTACTCAAAGAGCGAACCGTGAAAATTGTTGGTTCCGCTCTTGGTAACAATCAGCATCTGGCTGCCCATGGTGGTTCCGTACTCGGCGGGGAAGGAGTTGGTCACCACGCGCCATTCCCGAACACCTTCCAGCCCTAGCGTGTTCCCGGTGCCCGCCGACGAGGTGCCGCCATAAATACCCACCATCGGGGCGCCGTCCAGCAGGTAGTTATTCGAGGTCAACGGTGCGCCGCCGCTACTAAACCAAACTCCAAACCGCACGACCTGCCCTCGGGGTGTAGAAGTTTGTTGGACCCCCGGCTGTAACAAGGTGAGATCAACATAATTTCTGCCGTTCAAGGGCAGTTCGGCCACTCTCCGCTCGTCCACCAGCGCACCGAGCGAGCCGCTGGTGGTATTGACCAGGGGAGCCTCCGCCGTCACCGCGATCGTTTGCGTGACCGCTCCCACCTCCAGCGTGAAATTCACGACCGCTTCCTGGCCCACGCTCAGCGTCAACCCGCTGCGGACCGCGGCTTGAAATCCGCTCTGTTCCACGCGGACTTCATAGCCGCCCACCGGCATGCCCGAGAACCGGTAGGAGCCGTCTCCGGCGCTGGCGACCGTTCGGGTTTGTCCCGTCTCGGTACTGCGGGCGGTCAGGCTGGCGCCGGGGACCACCGCTCCCGTACCATCCTTGACCACCCCCAGAATTGTGGCGGTCGGCAGTTGCGCAAAAGCGATCGGGACCAAAATCCCGATGCAGCACAGTAAGGAAACCGCGAGCTTGCTTGTTTGTCGTCGCATCTTTTCCATGCTACCCCCAGTAAATTTAATTAGAGCCAGAGACGAAATCCGCTACTGCCGCCGCTCGCAAGCAGCTACGTAGCTCGAGCGCAGAAAGCCCCGCCCAAACCTGCGGGACGGAGTTCTGCGAACCGCATACTTCCATTGCTGACCGTCGGATTGGATTCGCCCAACGCAAGCTCGACTCGATGAATCCCCTAACCTTGCAACCAGACTAGAATCACCCCTGTGTACAAACAGCAAAAGTCCGTTTGAGAAGCATTCTTCTGCGAGTTCACCCGGTGTCTGTGCGGTACCGCACGGAGCGTCCGCCCTCGCTCAGCCGTTGCCGCAACCATATTGACCGGACTTAGTTCGCACCCACTCAGCGGGAAAGTCCCCGTGGAATCTTTTCCTGCACTTCCTCTATTTATGAGGTCGAACGCTTACCTGGTTCTATCCCCCTCGGGGCAAAAGAGGCCCGACTCTCTACCTAACTTATAGCTAGAGCCTGACCGTCCCTTATGAATCCACGCGCCTATCTTTTTGGCAATTTTCTGGCCAGAAGAGGAAAAGAATGATTGAGCGTGAACAAACGATCTTGTTTCGGCGAAAGAAGGCGAACCCAACGGATGGGTGACCACTGTAACGGCAATGAACACAAGAGGTTGCAACTTCTATAGCGCAACCGTTGCATTAGGCAAAGCTTTATATATTCAATGAGGGCGCGATTG
>MEKR01000162.1 GCA_001767035.1 Acidobacteria bacterium RIFCSPLOWO2_02_FULL_61_28 | reverse complement strand
GTATGCCGCCCGAATCGCCGTTCTGTACCAACGCACCTTCCGTTGGAGGACCGAGAATGATTCGGGCCGATGAGGACGGCCGCCATCGTCGAGAACTCAAGCGTCATCAATCGTCAATGGTCTGACGGGGGCCTCAGGGATGATTGGGGTTCGCCTTGAGGTAGGCGTAAAGGAATTTGCGCCCTGTGGGTTTGGGGCTTCCGCCTTGCGGTTCGACAGTCACAAAAACCGAGTCAATTTCCGCCAGAATGCGCGGGTCCTCGAACTGGAGCACCCAGCGATTCTGCTTTTGATCGTCCACATAGAAGATTCCCAGGCTTTGGGCTGGGCTCTGGGCCGGCCCGCGGGCCCCCCAAGCCTGGAAAGAAGCATTTCGCCTCTCGGTCCCCCGATCGCCCAGGTCAAAGGCATAAAAGATCAGCGACTTTTCCTCAGTGTAAAAGACGCGGCCAACGGCTCGTCTGTCCTTGCCTTTGCTGTCTACGTCGGATACATCAACGATATGAAGATTGCGCGCGCCCATCAGGTCATGGATGTCACGCCCCGCCGCCAGCAACGTTCTTTCCCGCTCCAGCATCTCTGTTTGCGCGGTTAGTTTCTCTGACAATTCCCGGAGCTCCAGATCTTGAGCGGCAATCGTCACGGCGTCTTTGGAGCGGCCCTCATGAACGCTCTGGAGTTCTCCATTGACTCGGGCGATCATCAGTTCGGTCTCTGCCAGCTTGTTTGCCAGTTGAATTCGGGAATCGCTTGCTTCCATGAATTGCCCTCGTAAGGCTTGCAGTTCGAGTGCGGTCGCTTGCAGTTGGGCTTCCAATCGTTCTTGGAGCGCCTTCGCGCGTGCCTCTGCGGTCGCATAATCCTGGCGCGCTTTGACCAACTCCGGGTCTGTTTCGGAAAGGGCGGCAGCAGGCGTGGCAGGAACTGCAGCGACCGACGGTAGGGTTCCGGATTGCATTTCCTGCTCCGCGCCGGCCCCAGTCCTGGCCTGCTGAATGATTTGTCTGTTCAGCGCCGTCATCTCCGCCGACAGTTTCCTATACCGCACATTGCTTTGACGCAAACGGTAGCCGAGCACTCCCGTCATCGCCAGCAACAGGACAATCGCCATGGCGGATATTTGTTTGTAGGCCGGCAAGGGGAATAACCACTTGCCCAATCCGGTCCAAAAACTTTCGGCCGCGGGTATTTGTGAGAAGAGTAGGCCCTGTTTGCGTGCCCGAGTAAGGAACCGTTGCTTATAGGCAGCACTCTGGGAAAAGATGCCAGCATGCATCGAGAAGTGTTCTAGTTCCGGGTCCGCTAAGACCAGCTTGTTATGAACCAGGTCGCTAAACTCGCTATACGCAGACCGGCAGTGAGTGCATTGTTGCAAGTGATCCTGCAGTTCCACAAACTCCGGTTCGGAAATCTGCCCGCCGGCGGCCAGCGCGCAAAGCTCCTCGAAGTATTCGGTATGAGACCCCTCATGATTCGACATCGTTGGCCTCCCGGTTGAACTTCCGGGGCTGTTCTTCGAAACCAGCCTGGGCTTGCAGAAATTTCCTCATCCCCGCCAGCCCCCGATAGTAATGGTGCCGGACGTTGGGCAGCGATTCCTGCGTGCGTTCGGCAATCTCGCTCAGCAAAAGCCCCTGGAAACAAGCCAGTTCGAGTGTTTTTCGCTGTTTCTCATTCAGGGTTGCCAGCCCTTGCTCAATGACCGGCCGTCATTCCCGAAACGTCAAGCCGCGCCACGAGACATCCAGGGAATTGAATTCGGAGACTTCACGTTCGCCAATCTGGTGCCGGTCATAGAAATTCCTGTGCGCCAAGTACCGCCGGCGGCTCAAACTCCTGTGGTAGGCATATTGGAGAATCCATGTTTTGGTGCTGCCCTTGGCAGGATCAAACTGAGCCGCTTTGTTGAAGATTTCAAGAAAGACTTCCCGCATTACATCTTCAGCCTCACCTGGATCGCGAAGGATCCTCATCGCAACTTTCAGAACAAGCCGGTAAAAGCGATCAAACAGGATAGGTAAGGCGTCCGGACGCCCTTGGCGGAGCTCCCCCATCAGGTCTTCGTCAGATAGTTTTGTCATTCTGGCGATGGGAACGCCGAAGGCGGAAGTTGCGGGGTTTGGGACGACGGGTTGGCTATGCACAATGCAACCCTTTCTCTGAAGCCCATTCGCGCCCCGCACAAGTTTTGCTTCCGGCTACCGGCGAACGGGATCTCGGCAGAACTCCTCCACTACTATATGCCTGGGACTTAGGCCATTTGTACCACTGGAATAAAAAAGTTTCCACGGAAAGCGCGAGGGCGGAAGAGGCGAACCTCAGCGGTTCTAGCGGCGATCTGACGAACGCTGCTCTTGGATACCTCACAAGCCAGCCTACGCAGGGCTTTGGATCGGGGCGAGCGCGTTTCAACTGCCTTGCGAGTGAGCTTCCGCGTGCGCAGGCTGTTGAGCGACAAGATTCTGCTTGGAGCATTAGCTATCGCGGAATCCCCATATTTTACCAATGACGACCAAACCGGCTTATTCGCAGATTACTGGTACGGGTTCTCCACAGCACTCCCCATTAGTCGCCTACTGCTTGCGAATTGTTCCGCCAGGCTCAGATGGACAGCGCCTAAGAAGCGCCCTTGCCTTTACTGGGGCTCCAGTGGTGGCTGTACCGTAAAGATTTCCGTTCGGCTCGGACAGGTCGCACCAGTACGGTGGAATTGTAAATCAAGCCGTTGGCGGGTTCAAAACAGCTCGTGCGGTCTTTTCGGCACAGCGTTCGCCAATCGAAAGCTAAGTCCAGCCGGGGACATATGCCAGAAGCGCGCTGATTTGTAAAGTTCTGAAATCGTCTACTAGGGCCAGCCAACTTTCCTGCCCGAATTGCTTGCCTTGAATTATTTCGCTTCGGTGGAAGTGAGCGGCGGACTCGCTGCCTGAATCTTGGCGAGGATTTGAGACGCGCGGCCTTGCGCCACCTGTACCAGCGCGCGGTTCTTCTGGATTTGTTCGAGGATGGGGACGAGTTGGTCGGCCCCGAGCAGGCGTCCCTGGTCAAGGTCTATCTCAAGTTGGAGCAGAGCCTTGACGACTCCCAGGCGGTCAAACCGGATCAGATTTTGAAGGCGCAGCGTGTGTTGCTGCGTCTGCGAGATGCGTTCAAAGAGCGCGGTCAGCGCCACCGCCTCGGGGACTTCGGTGTGGTTGTAGGACGCGGCGGAATGTGCTGCCCCGTCGCGGTACTCCAACGTCTTCTTGCCCATGTTGGCGACGCGGCGGTTCGCTTCGAGCGCCACGTCCTGAAACCGGTTGATTTTGCGGGCCAGGGAAAAAATTTCGCTCGCAGCGTCGGAGGGAAGGCGGAACTCCACCGCAGCCTCGTCGTTCGGGTCGGTTCGGTAGACCGCCTCGCCGGTTTTCCGAACGGTAATCGAGTAGTACGCCGGGCTGCTGCCGGGAAAATCTTTGGTGAAGATGACTGTGGGGCCGGATTCGGCAGCCTTGGTCTGGTCGGTTCCCATCCAGACGATGCACAAGGCCAGCAAGAAAATCCTGCCAACCGGAAGGCAGTTCGCTCGGGTGAGGAGCACCGGGTTGAAGAGGCGGAGAATCGGAACGGATCGGTATCTCATACTCTTCGATATTGCTCCGGGCCAGCCCTTCGGCTCCGTTCCTCCGGGAATGCCCTTGCGACCTTGCTCGCTTCGACTTTGCTCAGGGCAGGCGGGGCAGGCTTGGCGTTCCCAGGAGCGCGAGCCGTGCGGCCTGTCCCTGCTTTGGCCAATTTTTCTTGGGTTTGCGAGTAGTGGGCGTGGCAGAGCGCCACAGCCAGGGCGTCGGCGGCATCCTCCGGCGGGATGTAATCGAGCGCCAACAGTATCTTGACCATCTGCTGGACCTGATGTTTTTCGGCGCGCCCGTAGCCGACGACGCTCGACTTGATCTCGAGCGGCGAATATTCATGGATCGGCAGCGCGGCCTCGGCGGCCTTGAGCAGCGCCACGCCGCGCACCTGTCCGAGCTTCAGCGCGCTTTTCACGTTGACGGAGTAGAAGACTTCTTCGATGGCCACCGCGTCCGGGGAATACGTTTGGATGACCTGGCCGAGCTCGCCGCCGATTTTCTTGAGCCGCTCGGCGAAGGAGAGCCGCGCCGAGGCCAGGATCACGCCGCAGGCGACGACCCGGCTCCTGCGCCCGTCGGTATCAATGACGCCGTAGCCGGTCGCCGCGGAGCCACAGTCAATCCCGAGCACCCGCTTCATCCGCCGCTCACCTGTTCGAGCTCGCGGGCGTCGAAGTCAAAATTGGAATAGAGGTGCTGCACGTCCTCGTGCTCTTCGATCGCGTCCATCAGCTTGACCATCTGCTGCGCCTTCGAGCCGTCGAGCTTGATGTAGTTCTCCGGCAGCAATCCCACCTCCGACGAGGCCACCTCGATGCCGGCGTCCTTCAATGCCTTTGCAACAGCATCCTGGGCCTGCGGCGGGGAGATGATCTCCCACTGTTCGCCGTCGTCGCGGAGGTCTTCGGCTCCGGCGTCGAGCACGATATTCATCAACTGGTCCTCGGTGGCGTTCTGCTTGGGAACGGAAATCGAGCCGCGCTTGTGGAACATCCAAGCCACGCAGCCGGCCTCGCCCAAGCTCCCGCCGAAGCGCGAGAACAGGTGCCGGATTTCCGAGACCGTGCGGTTGCGGTTGTCGGTGGCCACCTCCACGATCAAGGCGACGCCGTGCGGCCCGTAGCCCTCGAACGCCGCTTCCTCGAAAGTCACGCCGGGCAGTTCCCCCGTGCCGCGTTGAACGGCGCGCTTGATGTTGTCCGCGGGCATGTTCTCGGACTTGGCCGTCAGAATGGCGGCGCGCAGGCGGGGGTTCGCGTCCGCGTCGCCTCCGCCGTGGCGCGCGGCGATGGTGATTTCCTTGATCAGGCGGGTAAAAACCTTTCCCCGCCGGGCGTCTGTCGCCGCCTTCTTATGCTTGATGGTTGCCCATTTGGAATGGCCTGACATGGGGTCCTCTCATTTCCACGCTAATCCTAGCATAGGGAACAGGGATTAGGGAACAGGGAATAGAGCCGCGACCGCAAGGGAGCGGTGGTTAATCCGCAGATTTCGCAGAAAGAGGAAAGTGCAGGTCCCTCTCCCGGCAAGCCGGGATCGAGATGACAGTTCGGTGTAATCAGCGAAATCTGCGGATTCTGGCTTCTTGCTTCTGACTCTTGCTCTTCACCCTCCGCGCCCTCTGCGGTGGATTCCCCCGCTCCTTCGCAGTCGCGGCTCGGATCGCTGTTCCCTGTTCCCTAATCCCTGTTCCCTATTTCCGCTGTGCTCGATAAAAGGCGATCAGGTCGGTCGAGACCGGCTTGGCGCCCACTTGCCGGAGCATCGTGGTGACCTGCCCGCGGTGGTAGCTCGAATGGTTGATCAGGTGCAGCATCTGCTGCCAGATCGGGAGCGTAACGGTCTCACCCTGCGAGTTGACATATTGAAGATCGGCGGCCAACCGCTCGTTCGTGAGCGTCCCCAGAAAGTCTTTCTGGTCCTGTTCCACTTGCGCCCAGCGCGCCCGGAGAGTTTCGATGTCCGGGAAGCCGAGCGGGTCGAGCGGCTTAGGCGACCGGCCCTGCCATCGCTCCAGCCACGCGCACTCCGACGAGAGGATGTGAGCGACGGTGTTGCGGATCGAGCCGTAGCTCGACCCGAGGTCCTTTAGAAATGCCTCCGGATTGATGCCGGCCACTACGCCCAGCATCCGCGCATTGGCCCAGCGATCATATTCGAATTGTTTCTGAATCAGCGCAATGTCCATGGTAAAAGAATATTATCCGCAGATTACGCAGATTTTCGCAGAGTAACGACCAATCTGTGTATTCTGCGAAATCTGTGGATAGAGGGCTTCTGGCTTCCCACTCCTTACTCCCAACTCCCCATTCCCCGCCTTTATCGCGGCTCGGATTCCTGTTCCCTATTCCCTATTCCCTGTTCCCTACTTCTTGATTCCCGCCGTCCAGTTCAGCACCACGTTGATCTGCGTGGGCGGCCTGCGCGTTACGCATTGGAATGAGGACG
>MEKR01000161.1:13237-13683 GCA_001767035.1 Acidobacteria bacterium RIFCSPLOWO2_02_FULL_61_28 | reverse complement strand
CTCCCGACGGCATGATCTGGTTCAGCGAGAACATCGCCGACCGGATCGGAATGCTCGATCCGGCGACCGGGAAGATCACGGAGTACAAGTCCCCGTTCCGGCACGGCGGCGAGTACGAGTGCTTCGCCGACGCACAAGGTAATATTTGGGTGACGCTGCGTGCCTATGAGACGCTGACGAAGTTTGATCCCAAGACGAAACAATACACGCACTATCCGCATCCGGTGCCCAAGGGGGGCGGCCGTATCCCGAAGGTGGAAACCGACGCGAAGGGAAACGTCTGGGGAGCGCTCGGAGCGACGTTGCTGACGCTACAGCCGAAGGGGAACGTTCCCGCCCGACAATGAGCGGCCCGGCAATTGGCATGCCTGTGACTGCCAAGAAGGTCAGATCAGCCGGGTGGGATGTTGGTGCTGGAGGGGGGAGTCGAACCCCCACGCTCTTTT
>MEKR01000161.1:218-13176 GCA_001767035.1 Acidobacteria bacterium RIFCSPLOWO2_02_FULL_61_28 | reverse complement strand
CTTTTGGAGCGCCAGATTTTGAGTCTGGTGCGTCTGCCAGTTCCGCCACTCCAGCCAGGGGCTTTCGTTTGAGGGCGACGGAACCCCGATTCTAGCAGAGTGCCCACCGCGACACAACGCTCCCGCGACCCGCTGTCGAGCGCACATTCGTTTACTGGTTGACGGCCTGTTCGTTTCTCTCCCGCTGCGGGTGCGCCCGTTCGTCGTACTTGCCGAAGATCATCTTGCCGGCGGTAGTCTGGAGGACGCTCGTAACGGAGATGTCAATGGTTTTCGAGATCATCTTCTTGGCGTTGTCCACGACCACCATGGTGCCGTCGTCGAGATAGGCCACGCCCTGGTTGTACTCCTTGCCCTCCTTGAGAATGAAGACCCGCATGGTCTCGCCCGGCAGCACAATCGGCTTCAGGGAATTCGCCAGCTCGTTGATGTTGAGCACCTCGACGCCCTGCAACTGCGCGATCTTGTTGAGGTTGAAATCGTTGGTGACGATCTTCGCCTCGTTGGCCTTCGCCAGTTCGATCAGTTTCATGTCCACGTCGCGGACGTGCGGAAAGTCGTCGTCCACGATCTGCACGTTGAGCGAGGTCATTTTCTGGATTTTTTGCAGGATATCCAGGCCCCGGCGTCCCCGGTTGCGTTTGAGCGGATCGGGCGAGTCGGCGACCTGCTGGAGTTCCCGGAGCACGAATTGCGGGATCACCAGGACGCCGTCCAGGAACCCCGTCGCGCAGATGTCGGAGATGCGCCCGTCAATGATGACGCTGGTGTCCAGAATCTTATGCGAGCGCTTGCTCTGCTTTTCCGCGCCGAACAGGCCTCCCAGCGCCGCCAGGTTCAGCATGTCTCCCTTGGCCGCCCCGACGACCAGCCCAATGTAGGTCATCCAGAGCATGACCAGGATTTGCAAGAACGAAAGAGTGTTCTTCGGGAATACCGACTGCCCGAGAACCAGGCTCATCAAATACGCGCCGACGATCCCCAGGATCGAGCCGATCGCGGCTCCGATCAAGCGTCGCAAACTGGTCCGGCTCAGCCGGAATTCGAACAGCAATATGGCGATTCCGATCCCCAGTCCAACCAATCCCGCCACCCACTTTTGCATCCCGAAGGGTTCGAGATAAAACGACGCCAGAAATAAAACGATCAAAAATACTCCCCGCACAACCAACCAATCCAACACGAAACATCACCCCCTTTTTCCGCTTCGAGGAAGCGGTCTCTGGAGGGTCGAGATGACTCCCACGAGATAAAAATCCGACTCCGTCCAGGGAGAAAATACCGATGCCGATGAGCACGTCCGGCATCGGAAGATGGTTTCCCATCACTGACCTCATTGACCCGCCTGCGTCCGAATGATTTCTTGGAGCGACCCTCCCCACCGAGAGTGTAACACAGCCGTGAAAAAGGGCAAGCAACAAGTTCACCGCGGCCAATTCGGCAAAGTATCGAGGTGGGGAAAAAGGGAAACTCAGCGGAGGTAGCGGCGCGGGACTCGTTTCCCGATGCCGCAGAGGATTTCGTAAGGAAGCGTCCCGGTCGCCTCCGCCAGGTCCAGAGCCGTCTGGCGGCAATCCCCTTGGCGGCCAATGAGGATGGCTTCTTCGCCGAGGCTCAAATTGGGAACGTCCGTCACGTCCACCAGTGTCAGGTCCATGCTGATGCTGGCGACAATCGGCGCGAACTGGCCGCGGAGGATGACCCGGCCCCGCCCGGAGAGCCGCCGGTTCACTCCGTCGGCGTAACCGGCCGGGACCGTCGCGATGCGGGAATGCCGGGGCGTCACGTACTTTCCCCCGTAGCCGAGCGGGATTCCCGCGGGGACTTCCTTCACTGCGATGACCCGCGTCTTGAAGGAGAGAATCTCGCGCACCTCCAACGTGCGGGTGGCCGGCCCCGGCGCTCCTGCGGGGACCCGCATGGGCAGGTGGTAACCGTAGAGCAACAGGCCCGGGCGAACCAGGTTTCCCCAGGATTGCGGTCGCCCGACGATTGCCGCGCTATTGGCCTGGTGGAAGTAGCGCGGCTGAATTCCCGCCCGTGCCAGCCCCTGTTTCACGGACTCGAAACGCTCCATCTGCTCTTCGGTCTGCCGCGTCGTGAAATCCTCGGCGGCGGCGAATTGCTCGAACAATCCTTCCATCTCGACGTGAGACATCTGGCGGTAGAGGTCCACGAAAGGCTCCACCCCCTGCCAGTGCAAACCCAGCATCCCCATGCCGGTGTTGACCTTCAAATGGAAGCGGATGCGCCGCCCCATCCGGCGGCCCCAATCTTCAATGGTGGCGAGCTGGTCTTCGGAGTAAATGGCGGGAACCAGATCGTAGTCGGTCAGCGCGCTCTGCTCGCCTTCCCAGAAGCCGGTCAGGAGCAGGATCGGCTGTCGGATTCCCAGTTGACGCAGCTCCACTCCCTCATCCGCGGAGGCTACGCCGAACCAGTCCACGCCCGCGCTCGCCAGTGCCCGGGCGATCTCCACCAGGCCGTGACCATAGGCGTCGGCTTTGACGATCGCCATGACCGCGCGTTCCGGCCCGACGTGCTGTCGGATGATCCGGTAGTTTTCCAGAAGCTGGGAAAGCGAGATCTCAACCCAGGTGGGGCGGGTGGGAAGAGAGGCGGGTCCTGAAATCCGTTGGGAAGACGACATCGGTAAGGCCCGGGGCAGCCGCGAAGAGATTCTCAAGCAAACGTGTCGGATTCGGTCAGTTCTTCAATGTCCTCGGGGGGATTTCGGAACGAGGCGTACTTGGGGATGAACACCAGTTTGACAGTCCCGGTGGGACCGTTGCGCTGCTTCGCAATGATGAGATCGGTAAGCCCTTCCTTGGGTCCGTGGTCCTTTTGTTTTCCCTGGTCCTCCCGGTACAGGAAGGCGACCACGTCTGCGTCCTGTTCTATTTGTCCGCTCTCACGCAGGTCCGAGAGCCGGGGATGGCCCCCCCGTTCCTCCGGGGCGCGGCTGAGCTGCGAGATCGCCAGGAGCGGAACATTCAATTCTTTCGCCAAGCCCTTCAGCCCCCGCGAAATGGAGGAAATTTCCTGCGTCCGGTTTTCGGACCGGCCGCGGCCGCTCATGAGCTGCAAATAGTCCACCACCAGAAGTCCCAAACCGTGCTCCGACTTCAGGCGACGGGCTTTCGCTCGCATCTCGGTAATGCTCAACCCCGGTGTGTCGTCAATGAAAATCGGGGCCTCCGCGAGCCGACCGAGAGCGGTGGCCAATTTGGCCCAATCCTCCCGGGTGGAAAAGCCGCCTCGGAAGCGGTGCGAATCCACGTCCGCCTGGGAGCAAAGCAGCCGCAGCACAAGGGCTTCCCGTGACATTTCCAAGCTGAAAACGCCGACCGGAACAGCCTTTTCCTTTCGCCTCTCCCTTCCGCCAGTCGCGACCCAGCGTGCCACATCGAGGCCGAGGCTGGTCTTGCCCATCGCGGGGCGGGCGGCGATGATAATCAAATCCGAGGGTTGCAGGCCGCGGGTCATGTCGTCGAACTGGGGGAACCCGGTTTCGAGGCCCGTGACGCGCTTGCCGCGGTCGTGGAGCGCGTCAATGCTCTGGAAGCTGGTGCGGAAAATGTCCCGGAAGTGAATAAAGCCGGCCTTGACTCTCTGTTCCCCGACCGAAAGCACAAGGCCTTCGGCGGTGTCCAAGATATCCTCGGCCTCTTCGGCTCCTTCCAGGCAGCGGGCCGTAATCGTGCTCGAAATCTGGATCAGCCGCCGCAACAGCGCCTTGTCCTTGACAATCTTGGCGTAGTGCTCGATGTTCGCCAGGCGCGGCAGTCCGTCCGTCAGGGAGGAAATGTAGGCGGCCCCCCCGACGGCTTCCAGCTCGTTGTTCCGCATCAGGTCTTCCGACAAGGTGACCAGATCAATCGGGCGGGAGCGGTCCGCCAATTCCATGATGCGGAGAAAAATTCGCCGGTGGCTGTCCAGAAGGAAATCGTCCGGGGCGAGGAGAGCGGCCGCCTGATTGTACGCAGAATTGTCGAGCAGGATCGCGCCCAGCACCGAGCGTTCCGCATCCACGTTGCTGGGAAGGCCCTTGACCAGGGTGGATTCGCGCGTCGCCATGATAAACCAAGTGACGAGTGCCAAGTGCCAAGTGCCAAGTGCCAAGTGAGGGACCTTCCAGCTCACTTGTCGCTCATCACTTGTCACTGCGGGTTACGCCGGTTCGGCCACGACCTGGACCGTGACGGAAGCCGTTACGTCGCGGTGCAGGCGCACCGGGACGGGATATTCGCCTAACTGTTTGATGGGATCATCCAGGTGAATCTTGCGCCGGTCAATCTGATACCCGAGTTTTTCCAGGGCTTCGGCCACGTCGAGCGACGTGACGGAGCCAAACAGGGTCCCGGTTTCCCCGGATTTCCGGGCGATGGTGACCGTGACCTTGGCGAGCATCTGGGCCAACTGTTCGGATTCGCCCTGCTCCTTGGCTTCCCGGCGGAGCGACGCCGCTTTCATCTGCTCCACCATTTTTTGGTTTCCTGCGGTCAGCAGAGCCGCCAGCTTCTGGGGAAGCAAATAATTCCGGCCGTAGCCGTCGCTGACCTGGACCACGTCGCCCCGCCGCCCCAGTTTGGGGACATCTTCTCGCAAAATCAGTTGCATTGGTTCTTCTCGTTCATCCGAAAAATTGTTGATCGCGGGAAAGTCCGCGAGGTGCTCCGCCGCCGGCTCCCGTTACAGGTCCGACGCGAAGGGCAAAAAGGCGATGTTGCGCGCCCGCTTGATGGCCCGCATCAGCCGCCGCTGGTGCGGCGCGCACACGCCGGAAATACGCGACGGCAGAATCTTGCCGCGCTCCGGAACAAACTGGAGCAGCAACCGCATGTCCTTGTAGTCAATGTGATCAATTCTTTCGACGCAAAACTTACAGACTTTCCGCCGCCGAGCGTACTGGCGTTTGGACCCTCCGCCCTCTTTCCGTGGACCCGGAGTGGTTCTTGGCTGTGATCCCATCGAATTCCTTTCTTGGTCTGCCCGATCAGCCCGCTTCCGACTCACGCCGGGGAGCGGGTGGTTCCGCGGCCGTCTTCGGGTGTTTGCGGGAGGACCGTTGTGCCCGTTCCTGCTGCCGCTTGGCGAGCCGTTTCATGTCTTCATCCACGCGCACCGTCTGATACTTCAGAACGGGGTCGGATACTTTGAGCCGCCGTTCGACTTCCTGGACCGTAGGGGCGCCGGAGTCTGTCACGAGCAGCACGTATTCCCCTTCCTTGTATTTTTGGATCCGATAGGCCAGGTGCCTGCGGCCCATCCGGTCCACCTTGCGGAGGGTTCCGCCCGTCGAGGTGACGACCCCTTCCATTTGCGTGACAAACCGGTCGGCTTCCCCCTCGGGAAGGTCCGGCTTGAGGATAAATATGATCTCGTAGGTTCTCATCAGTGAGTCACTTCCTTTGCGTTGGTTGCGCCGGTCTCCCGGCGCGAGGCCGGGCCGGAAGCAGAATCCCGGCGGTTAAACGCCGTCATTGCGCGGGCCGCGCCGAACTGCAAAATGGCCTCCACGGCCTCCGCCGCGCGGTCCCCAATCGCCTCCAGCTCTGGACGCCGGGATCGCCGCAGTGGAGTCAGCAGGTAACGGATCGGGTCTTCGATTTCATGGTCCGGCCGGACGCCGATCCGCAGACGAACAAACTGTTTTGTGCCGAGCGATTCAATCACGGATTCCAATCCGTGATGCCCGGCGGCTCCGCCTTGCTGGCGAATCCGCAGTTGCCCCCACGGCAAATCCAATTCGTCGGCGATCACGACCATGTCCTCCGGGCCGCAGCCTTGTTTTGCTAACCACTCCCGCACGGCTGCTCCGCTTTGATTCATAAACGTCTGTGGCTTGATGAGCCAGACTTCTTCTTCCTGGAGCAGGAACCGGCCGCAGAGCGAGTGCGCCTGCTTCCGGGCGATCCGCACGGAATGGCGCTCCGCCAGCCGGTCCACCACGCCGAACCCGAGATTGTGCGGGGAGAATTCGAACTCCGGTCCGGGATTGCCGAGCCCGAAAATCAGTTTCACGCCGGGCCCTCCCCGCTGCCCGCAGACCAGTTTACTCCTTCTTCGCGCCGCCTTCCGCGGCTTCTTCCCCTTCCGTAACGGCCTTGCCCTTCTTAATTACTTCAGGTTCCGCCGGAGCTTCCGCAGCAACTTCCACCGCCGGCTTCTCTTCTTCGACGGCCTTCGGCGACACCACGTGGCAGACCACCGAGTGGGCGTCTTGCAGGAACCGCACCCGGTCTCCCAATCGTTCCTGGAGGTCCTGGATGCGGATGCTTTGCCCGAGCATCAGGGGTTCCACGTCAATGCTCAGCCTCCCCGGGATGTCGGCCGGCAGACATTCGACCTCCACTTCGCGCAGCACCTGTTCCAGGTATCCACCCTGTTGTTTGACCCCCTGGGCTTCTCCGGTCATCACGACGGGGACGGCGACGCGAAGCTTGCGGTCCATCGCGATCCGCTTCAAATCAATGTGAAGCAGGATTTCCCGGACCGGTTCGCGCTGCGTTTCGACGATCATGGCAGGAGTGCTCTCGCCGCCTCGGACCTGCAAGTCGAAGATAGCGTTCTGCCCCTCGGCGCTGAAAAATCCCCGGAGCTGCCGCGGATTGAGGGACAGGGGCACGCTCTCCTTGCCGGCCCCATAGAGGACGGCGGGAATCCGGCCGGCTTTGCGCAATCGCCGCATCTCGTTCTTGCCGGTTTCGCTTCTCGGTTCTGCTTCGATTACTTGGCGTTCCATACGATGTCTCATCCTCCCGCTCAGATAAAGAGCGTGCTGACGGAGGTCTCCTCGTGGATGGATTGAATGGCGCGGCCCAGCAAGGGGGCGACGCTCAGGACCTCGATCCGGCCGCATTTCTGGGCGGAGTCAGCGAGCGGGATCGAATTCGTGACGACTACCTGTGTGATCCTGGACTGGCAAATCCGGTTCACGGCTTCTCCGGATAGGACCGGGTGGGTGCAGCAGGCGTACACCGCCGTAGCCCCTTGGGTGAGCAAGGCATCCGACGTTTTCACAAGCGTCCCCGCCGTATCAATGATGTCATCCACCACCACAGCCGTCCGTCCCTCGACGTCGCCGATCACGTGCATCACTTCGGCTTCATTCACATCCACTCTCCGCTTGTCCACGATGGCCAGCGCGCAGTTCATCTTCTTGGCGAAGAAACGCGCCCGCTCGACACCGCCTGCGTCCGGCGCGACGACCGTCAGGTTGGGGAGGTTCAGTTGATGAAAGTACTCCACGAGAACCGGCGCCGCGAGCAGGTGATCCACAGGGATTTCAAAGAATCCCTGGATTTGCGGGGCGTGCAAATCCATCGTCAAGGCGCGGTCGGCCCCCGCCGCGGTGAGCAAATCCGCCACCAGCTTGGCCGAGATCGGAACGCGCGGCCGGTCCTTGCGGTCCTGGCGCGAATAGCCGTAATAGGAGACCACCGGCGTGATCCGGCGGGCCGAGGCACGTTTGAGCGCATCCATCATCAGAAGCAGTTCCATCAGATTCGTGTCCACCGGCTGGCAGGTGGGCTGCACGACAAACACATCCGCTCCCCGCACGTTCTCCAGAACCTGAACCCGTACCTCCCCGTCGCTGAAGCGGGACACCAGGCTCTGTCCCAAGGGAATGCCGAGGCAGGCGCAAATTTCCCGCGCTAAGGCAGGGTTTGCCGATCCGCAGAATACTTTGAGGCGGTCTCGATCCATGTCAGCTCAGGCTGGCAAGCCCTCAGTACAAGTGCTGTTCCCTTGGAAATGAATCCACGGAATGGGCTGATCCAGGAACTCACCCCGGGAACATTCGGCGCCTGCCTCATCGGGACGGTCTGTGGATTTTGCCGCAGCCCCTTAGGAAAAAACCATTTTACGGAATCTCCCCGCGGAAAGCAAGCTCCCGGACTCCTTCTCGCATCCTTCTGGAGGAGTAGTCCAATTCCCGGCTGGGTTCTTGATTCCGAAATGCCGGGTTTCGTTCAACCGACGACCGAAAACGCCATCTTCCCGCCCATTTCCCCGATGCGGTCCAGACGCACGCGCAGACGGTCGCCGATGCGGAACCGCCGCCGGGTGCGCTCGCCGGCCCATTGGCGCTGCTGTTCCTGAAACACGTATCGCTGGTCGGTGAGCGTTTCGATGGGGACGATCCCTTCGACAAAGAATTCGAGCAATTCAACGAAGAAACCGAACTTGCCGACGCTGGTAATCAGGGCGTCGAATTCCTCGCCGAGCCGTTCGCGCATGAAGCGGGCTTGCTTCCACTCGATCAGTTCACGCTCCGCATCGGCGGCCCGCCGCTCGGCTTCGGAGGATTCGATGCCGATCTCCTCAAGCTCCGTCTTGCTGACAGGATCGGGAATGGAGCGAGGTTTGTGCGGCGGGGACGGAGCCGTTGCGCTGCTCGGTTTCCGGCGTTTCTTTCCGGTGACAACATCTCCGACAGCGGCCGCACGATCCTCTTCCGCAACTCCGGCGAGCACGGCCCGCAAAATTCGGTGCACGATCAGGTCCGGATACCGCCGGATGGGCGAGGTGAAATGCGTGTAGCAGGGAAGCGCCAGAGCAAAGTGCCCCGCGTTCATTTCCCGGTAGCAGGCTTGTTTGAGCGACCGCAGCATCAAGTAGGAGAGGATGCGTTCTTCGGGTTTTCCGGCGATTTTGTCGGTCAGTTGCTGATAGTGGCGCGGGGTAATTGCGAGATCGCCGGCAGGCAATTCGACTGTTTGCTGCCTTCGCCCCGGATGCTGGCCGCGACGCCCCATCGAAAAGCGCCGGACCGGCAGCGGTCCCAGCCCCAAGCTGTAGCCGAACGTGCCCGCGATTTCTTCAAACTCCATCACTTTCATCGGGTCCGGCTTTTCGTGGATGCGGTAGAGGCTCGCCACTCCGCCTTCCTCCAGGTGGCGGGCCACGGCTTCGTTGGCCGCCAGCATGAACTCCTCGATGAGCCGGTGAGCGATGTTGCGCTCCAGGCGGCTGATCCCGATCATCGTTCCGGACTCGTCGAATTCGATGACCGGCTCGGGCAGATCAAAATCAATGGCGCCCATCTTCCGCCGCTTCTTGTTGAGGATCAGCGCCAGGTCCCGCATCCGCTCAAAGTGAGGAACGAGCGGGGCATAGCGCTCCCGCATGGCCGGATCGTTCTCGAGGACGGCGTTGACGGCCGTATAGGTCATGCGCTCGGCGCTGCGGATTACCCCCTCGCAGAACTCGGCGCGCAGAATCTCGCCGTGGTGGCCGATTTCCATCAGCACAGAGAGTACCAGGCGATCTTCTTGAGGCTTCAGCGAGCAGATACCGCTCGAAAGCTCTGGAGGCAGCATCGGGATTGCGCGGTCCGGAAAATAAACGGAGGTGCCCCGCAGGCGCGCCTCCCGGTCGAGAGGCGTCCCCGGCCGGACGTAGTGGCTCACGTCGGCGATGTGGACTTGCAACTCGAAATGTCCGTTCGGAAGCGGGAACACGGTGACTGCATCGTCAAAGTCCCGCGCCGTTTCCCCGTCAATGGTCACGATGGGCAGCTCTCGAAAATCCCGCCGCCGGGCGGTTTCCTCCGGCGAGATGCCGGCCGGAATGGCGCTCGCTTCCCAGAGAACGTCGCGCGGGAACTCATGCGGCAGGTGGTGCTTGCGGATGATGATTTCGACGTCCACTCCGAATTCGTCGCGCTTCCCCAAGACTTCCAGAATCCGGCCGGTGGCGCTTTGGGTAGCGGAAGGGAAGCCGACGATTTCGACGTTCACGACGAATCCA
This sequence comes from Acidobacteria bacterium RIFCSPLOWO2_02_FULL_61_28, assembly GCA_001767035.1. GTDB lineage: Bacteria > Acidobacteriota > Terriglobia > 2-12-FULL-54-10 > 2-12-FULL-54-10 > 2-02-FULL-61-28. The sequence continues at coordinate 3,420 of MEKR01000161.1, read as the reverse complement.
TCGAGTTCCTTGGCGAGTTCCTTGGCGAGTTCCCGGCGGTCGGAAGCGGGGCGCTGGCCAGCGCGGCCCTTGGCAGGACCGCCTGGCTCCTCCGGGAGAATCAGAATATGGTGTTGAATCCGATTATCGTAGGGAACCACAAAGGAGCCGTGGGGGCTCCAGCGGTATTCACCGACGACCGTTGTTTGGGCGCGCTCGAGAACCCTCTGAATCCGGCCTTCGGCCCGGCCGGCGCGTCCGATCCGAATCCCGCTGACCAGAACGCGGTCGCCGTGCATGGCGCTGCCCATGGCATGCGGTCCGATATAGATGTCGCCGCGCGCTTGCGGGAAAGGCTCCTCCGGGATGACGAACCCGTAGCCGTCGCGGTGGCAGGTCAGGCGTCCCGCGAGCGATGTCCCGTGGGCGGTGGTGGAGGGCTTTCCTGGCGTCCCTTTGTGGCGATAACGGAGTGGCACGACAGACTTCAGCGAAACGCGGATTCCTTTCTCCGTTTGAGTGTAGCAGAATGCTCCTCCGGATCGTTGGTTCCTTTACGACTCATCTCAAAACCAGCCTGACATTACCCCGGCTCCCGCTCCGCGCGATGCGACGATCCATCTGTGATAGTATTTTGTTCCAATCCGATTTTAGCGGCGGTAATGCGATGGGCCGAGCAATCGTTACCATTCGAAAGGGAGGCACCCGATGACCCTCACAAATCGCTGGTACTGTGTCTTTGGCGGCGTTCTGATGAATCTTTGCCTTGGAGCGTTCTACGGCTGGAGTCTGTTTGTGCCGGCCTTGCAACGGGACCTCAGCATCAACCGCGAACAGGCTTCCAATATTTTTTCGATTGCAATCGCGGTCTTCGCCCTGTTCTTTTTGATCGGAGGACGATTGCAAGACAAGAAAGGGCCGTACATGGTTTCGCTCATCGGGAGCGTGCTGTTCGGGATCGGGTTTCTGCTGACCAGCCGCGCCACGACTCTCGAGCAGATGTACCTGGCGTTTGGCCTCGTGACCGGGGCAGGCGCGGGCTTCGGGTACGTAACGCCGATCGGGGTCGTCGCCAAGTGGTTCCCGGACCGCCGCGGTCTTGTCGTCGGGATCAGCGTGGGGGCCTTTGGCGCCGGATCGGCTGTCTTGGGGCCAATCATGCCGGGCCTGATTGCCGATTTGGGTTGGCGGAGCGTGATGCTCGGGCTGGGCGCGGTTTATTTTGTCGCCACGGTTGTCGGAGCACAGTTTTTGAAAAATCCGCCGCCGGGATGGCAGCCGGCGGGATGGAAACCTTCGGCCACCTCGGCCGCCGCGACACGGGGCGGGGACTACGCGCCGCTCGAAATGCTCGGGACCGCGCACTTCTGGCGTCTGCTGGTGGCTTATGCGCTCGGAGCCAGCGCCGGCCTCATGGTGATCAGCCAGTTGGTTCCCTACTCCCAAGTTGCGATTCCCGGCGTCGGCGCGACTCTGGCCGGGACTTCCGTTACCATCGGCGCGTTTGGCAACACCGCCGGGCGCATTCTTTCCGGGTGGCTTTCCGACTCCATGGGGCGAGTGAAAACGCTCTCTCTGATGGTCCTCGTTTCCGCCATCGTTCTGCCCCTGCTGGGCCGGGTTGATTCTCTGATCCTGTTATGGCCGCTTCTGTTCGTCGTGTATTACTGCTACGGGACGCAGCTTTCGCTCTATGCTTCCACGACCGCCGATTTCTTTGGGGCAAAGAACTTGGGGACCAACTACGGCTTGGTCTTTCTCGCCTGGGGCGCGGCCGGGATATTAGGGCCGAAACTCGGCGGGCGGCTCTTTGATCAGTTCCAGAACTATACCCGCGCCTTTGACATCGCCGCCGTGTTCCTTCTCATTGCCTTTGCCATCATCTTCACGCTGCGGCCGCCGCAACGGGAAGCGCAAGCCGTGGCGGCTCCGGCTGCTGCCCCAGCGGGGCGGTGAGGATGTGCTTTCCTGCTTTTGGAAGATGTAAGTGAAGGCCGTTCGTCCCGCGAGATGAAGGGATCAGTACTTCGATGAAATCGAAACTGTACCTGGAAACCACCATCCCGAGTTATCTAACCTCCCGATCGAGCCGGGATTTGATCATTGCGGGGCACCAGCAGATCACCAGGGAATGGTGGGACACGCGACGAAATCGGTTCGACATCTACATTTCTCAGTTTGTCCTCGACGAAGCCAAGGCAGGGGACCCGGAGGCGGCACGTGATAGAATGAAAGCGATCCGGGATCTGCCGTTGCTCGACATCACACCCGAGGTCGAGGTGCTCGCGGTTAGCCTTCTGGAGTCGCGGGTAATTCCCCGGAGGGCTGCAACGGACGCCGCGCATATTGCCATCGCAGCCGTGCACGGCATGGATTTTTTGATGACCTGGAACTGTGTTCATCTCGCAAATGCAGCCATTGCCAAGGCTGTGGCGGGCGTGTGCCGGCAGCATGGTCTGGAGTGTCCCGTGATCTGCACGCCGGAAGAACTGTTGGGAGAATGAGACATGGCAAATGACTACATTGTGGAGGAAGTGCGCCGCATTCGAGAAGAGCAAGCGCAAAAGCACGCTTTCGACATCAAGACGATCCTGGCCGCGGCAAAGAAGCGGCAGCGCCGGTCAGGACGCAAAGTGGTTTCCCTGGCATCGCGGCATGAAATGCCTGACAGGATGTCGCGAACTCGCAAGACAGCATGACTTTGGTAACCGCTTCGGCAGGGGGCCCTCCGTGGCTATTTCCAAAACCCGCTTATTCGTTTGCGGCTTTTTCGCTGTCCTGGGAATTATCGGCATCGTTCTCCCAATTGTCCCAGGCATCCCGTTTCTTATAGTTGCGGTTGTTTGCTGGTGTTTGGGTAGCCCCGCCGTGCTTTCATCCAGGCCCATCGGCCTAGGATTGGTGGGTGCGATTCTTGGTGGGATCGTCGGCTATTTGGTGCGTCCATCCGCCTTGTTTGTGGGCCAACTACCATTCGAAACGGTCATCACAAGAGGAGCAGACCTCAGAGGTGCGGATACGCTGTTAGTGGCAACCGCGCAGCAGTCTTTCAATATCATGCTGGCCGCCGCGATTTGCGGTGCCGTCGCGGGCGCTGTGCTCGGTAGGACGTTAGTCAGACCTTCAACTCCGAGCGGAAGCTAATTCCGTGGTTTCGGCGTTGGGAGCGGCTTGGGCCAGCAGCGGGCACTCGGGCGGCAAAAGCGCGAGCTTCTTCTGGATG
>MEKR01000161.1:0-137 GCA_001767035.1 Acidobacteria bacterium RIFCSPLOWO2_02_FULL_61_28 | reverse complement strand
CCATGCCGCATTCGTAGCTCGACAGCCGGAGAGCGCAGGTAATCCACGGGAGCCGGCAGGCGACTTTGGCTCCCCAGAGAATCTCATTCGTGTTGCTGCTGTATGAGGAAGTCCAGACGTCGGAGATATCAAACGGA